>CAIYDK010000365.1 GCA_903924955.1 uncultured beta proteobacterium
CGAAAGGGTCGCGCCGCAAGCCAGCGTTTTCCCTATTCTCAAGAAGGAAGTTTCATGTCCTCATCCCTGCGCGCAGCCAGCCCAAACCACTTCCCCTTGCGAATGGTCCACCTTGTCGTCGTCACGCTGCCCATTGCCGCATTGCTGGCCGCCTGCGGAGCCAAAGACGCGGCACCCGGCGCAGGTGGGAGCGGCGCCCCTGCTGGACCACCACCCGCTACCGTAGGCGTGGTGACGGTGGCCAACGAAACGGTGGCTCTACAAACCGAGTTGCCCGGTCGCGTGAGCGCGGTTCGCGTGGCACAGGTTCGGGCGCGGGTGAACGGCGTGGTGCTGCAACGGCTGTTCCGCGAAGGCAGCGAGGTCAATGCCGGCCAGTTGCTTTACCAGATCGACCCCGCGCCCTACCGCGCCGCCTTTGACAGCGCGCAAGCCAGTCTGGCCAAGGCTCAGGCCAATTTAGCGCAGGCCACCGCCCAAGTGGAGCGCTACAAGCCGCTGGTGGAAGCCAATGCCATCAGCAAGCAGGAGTTCACCACCCTGGTCACCGCCGAGAAGCAGGCGCAGGCCGACGTAGCCACCGCCAAGGCTGCCGTGCAAACTGCGCAGATCAACGTCGACTATGCCGCTGTAACAGCGCCCATTTCTGGCCGCATTGGCCAGGCACTAGTGACAGAAGGCGCGCTGGTGAGTGCGGCAGAGGCGACACAACTGGCCGTCATCCAGCAAACCGGCACGGTGTATGTGAACTTCACCCAGTCCAGCACCGATGTGCTGCGGCTGCGCAAGGCGATTGCCACCAAGCAGTTGCGTAGCGCCGGCGACGGCTCTCTGGCGGTGCGCGTGGTGCTGGAGGACGGCAGCGAGTTGCCGCGCCCCGGCAAGCTGCTGTTCACCGACCTCACCGTGGACGCCACCTCGGGCCAGATCACGCTGCGCGCCGAAGTACCCAACCCGGATGGCATGCTGCT
Organism: uncultured beta proteobacterium; assembly: GCA_903924955.1. Lineage (GTDB taxonomy): Bacteria > Pseudomonadota > Gammaproteobacteria > Burkholderiales > Burkholderiaceae_C > Allorhodoferax. The sequence continues at coordinate 972 of CAIYDK010000365.1, forward strand.
GCCGGGCCAGTTTGTGCGCGTGCGCTTGTCGCAAGCCGAGCTGCCCTCCGGCATGCTGCTGCCACAGCAGGCGGTCACCCGCACCAACCAGGGCGACACCGTGCTGGTGGTGGGGCCGGACGGCAAGCCTGGCCCGCGACCGGTCAAAGTGGGCAATGCCCAGGGCAACCAATGGGTGGTACTGGACGGGCTCAAGCCCGGCGAGCAGGTGATCGTGGACGGTTTCCAGAAGATGATGGTCCCGGGTGCTCCTGTGAAGGCCGTTCCATGGAAGGCGGGCGCTGCCAGCGCCGCTTCAGCACCCGCCGCTGCGGCCAGTGCTGCTGCACCGGTCAGTGCTACTGCATCGTCCAGCAAATAAGGGGCACCGCACATGGCCCAGTTCTTTATCAACCGACCCATTTTTGCGTGGGTGATTGCGCTGTTCGTTCTGGTGGCGGGAGGTGTCGCCATCACGCAACTGCCGATCGCACAATACCCACCAGTTGCGCCACCATCCATCGTGATTACGGCCGGTTACCCCGGCGCTTCTGCCCAGACGCTGGAAGACAGTGTGCTCAGCGTGATCGAGCGGGAAATGAATGGCTCGCCCGGCCTGATCTACATGGAGTCGGTGGCGCAGGCCAATGGCACCGGCACCATCACCATCAGTTTTGAGCCCGGCACCAGCCCCGACCTGGCGCAGGTGGACGTGCAAAACCGCCTCTCGCGCGCAGCACCCCGACTGCCGGCCGCCGTAACCCAAGCGGGTGTGCGGGTGGACAAGGCGCGTTCCAACTTCCTGCTGTTCACCATGCTGTCGTCGGACAACCCGGACATCGACATCGTGGCGTTGGGCGACTATGCGTCTCGCAACGTGCTGCCCGAAATCCAGCGACTGCCTGGCATTGGCCAGGCCCAGTTGTTCGGCACTGAACGCGCCATGCGCATCTGGATCGACCCGGCCAAACTCAACGGCTACAACCTGTCTGCGGCCGAGGTAAACAACGCTGTCCGCGCACAGAATGCCCAGGTGTCATCCGGCAGCATTGGTGACCTGCCCAATATTTTGGGCCAGTCGATTGCCGCCACCGTGGTGGTGGACGGTCAACTTAGCGACGAAACGCAGTTTGGCAACATCGTGCTGCGCGCCAATACCGATGGCTCAACCGTGCGACTGAAGGATGTTGCGCGTATCGAACTGGGCGCCCAGACCTATGCCACCTCGGCCCGGCTGAACGGCAAGCCGGCAGCGGGTATTGGTGTTCAGTTATCGCCCACCGGCAATGCGCTGGCCGCCGCCCAGGCTGTGCGAAACCGCATGGCCGAGTTGCAGCCGTACTTTCCCAAAGGTGTGAAGTGGACCATTCCCTACGACGCCTCGCGCTTCGTCAAGATTTCCATCTCGCAAGTGGCGGAGACGCTGGTCATCGCGGTCATTCTGGTGTTTCTGGTGATGTATCTGTTCCTGCAAAACTTCCGCTACACCATTATCCCCACCATTGTGGTGCCCGTCGCCTTGCTGGGCACCTTTGCCATGCTGCTGGCGATGGGGTTCTCCATCAACGTGCTGACCATGTTCGGCATGGTGCTGGTGATCGGCATCGTGGTGGATGATGCCATCGTGGTGGTGGAAAACGTCGAACGCATCATGAGCGAAGAAGGTCTGCACCCGATACCGGCGACGCGCAAGGCCATGGGCCAGATTTCTGGCGCCATCATCGGCGTGACGGTGGTGTTGATTGCGGTGTTTGTGCCGCTGGCGTTCTTCAAAGGCTCGGTGGGCAATATCTATCGCCAGTTCTCGGCAGTGATGGTGTGCTCCATCTCTTTCTCGGCCTTCATGGCGCTCTCGTTGACGCCCGCTCTGTGCGCCACCCTGCTCCAACAGGTGGATGCCGGGCACCACCATGCCAAGACCGGGTTCTTTGGCTGGTTTAACCGGGGTTTCTCCAGTACAGCCAAGAACTATGAGAGCTGGGTGGCACGCATTCTGAAGCGCGCTGCCCGCTACCTCATCATTTATGTCGCCATCATTGCGGTGGTCGGTGTCATGTATGTGCGTCTGCCTACCTCCTTCCTGCCCAACGAGGACCAGGGCACCATGCTGGTCAATGTGCAGTTGCCACCGGGCGCGACCCGCGAGCGCACGCAGAACGTCATGGAGCAAGTTGAGGGTTTCATCCTCAAACAACCCGAAGTGCAAAGCATGGTGGGCGTGTTGGGCTTCAGCTTCTCGGGTCAGGGGCAGAACGCCGCGCTGGCCTTTGTGACGCTGAAAGACTGGTCCGAACGCTCTGGCGCCGAGCACTCGGCCCAGGCACTGGCAGGGCGCGCCTTTGGCGGTCTGATGGGCATACGCGATGCATTCATCTTTCCGCTGAGCCCGCCCTCCATTCCGGAGTTGGGTACGGCCTCGGGCTTTACCTTTCGCTTGCAAGACCGTGGTGGCAAGGGCCATGACGCACTGGTAGCGGCGCGCAACCAGTTACTCGGCATGGCGGGCAAGAGCAAGGTGCTGACCCAAGTGCGCCCCGATGGCCTTGAAGATGCCCCCACCCTGCAGATTGACATTGACCGCGACAAGGCGAGCGCACTGTCCGTAAACTTTGATTCCATCAACAGCACCATTTCCACGGCGCTGGGCTCTGCCTACATCAACGACTTCCCCAACCAAGGTCGCCTGCAGCGCGTGGTGGTGCAAGCGGATGCCATGTCGCGCATGCAGCCAGACGACATCCTCAGGCTCACAACACCCAACGCCTTGGGCAAGCCGGTTCCGCTATCCGCGTTTGCCAGTACGCGCTGGATCAAGGGTGCCATGCAGACCGTGCGCTACAACGGCTACCCCGCCATGCGCATTGGCGGTTCGGCAGCGTCGGGTTACAGCACGGGTGATGCCATGGACGAGATGGAAAAACTCGCTGCACAATTACCCGAAGGCTTTGCCTTCGAGTGGACCGGCCTCTCGCGCGAAGAAAAACTGGCAGGCTCCCAAGCAATGGTCTTGTATGGCTTCGCCATTCTGGCGGTGTTCCTGTGCCTGGCCGCGTTGTATGAGAGCTGGTCCATCCCGATGGCCGTGATTCTGGTCGTGCCACTGGGCGTTCTGGGTGTGCTGTTGGCTACCGTGCTGCGCGGCTACGCCAACGATGTGTACTTTCAAGTCGGTCTGATCACCATCATCGGCCTCTCCGCCAAGAACGCGATTCTGATTATCGAGTTTGCCAAGGATCTGCAGGCGCAGGGCAAGACGGTGGTCGAAGCGGCGCTTGCTGCCGCCCACATGCGCTTTCGACCGATCCTGATGACCTCCATGGCCTTCATGCTGGGTGTGCTGCCGCTGGCGATATCCAGTGGCGCTGGCTCTGCCAGCCAGCGCGCCATCGGCACCGGTGTGATTGGCGGCAGCATGGTGGGCACCATTCTGGCCGTATTCTTTGTGCCCATCTTTTTCGTCATCGTGCGCGGCCTCTTCAAAGTCAGCGAACGCCAACACCAGTTTGATGCAGAACATGCCCACCAGATTGGGGTCGATAGCCACCATGAATGATCTATATATGAAACCTTCACGTGTTCTTCGACTGACCACCTTAGCCGCTGCGTTGGCCCTGTCAGGATGCAGTCTAATTCCGACCTACGAGCGCCCCGTCGCGCCTGTGGCGTCGCAATTTGACAACGTGGTTTCGGGAACCTCCAGCACAACCGAAGCCGCTACAACCGACTGGCAAAGCTTCTTCAAAGACGCGCGCCTCAAGCGCTTGATCGAGTTGGCCCTAGAAAACAACCGCGACCTGCGTGTGGCCATACTCAACATTGAGCAAACTCGCGCACAACTGCAAGTGCGCCGTGCCGATGAGTTGCCAACGGTCAATGCCGGCATCAACGGCTCGCGTGGCCCGGCCACCAGTGGCGCTATAACCAGCACCTATACGGCAGGACTGAGCGTGACCGCATACGAGCTGGATTTCTTCGGCCGCGTGCGTGCCCTGAGCCAGGCAGCCCAAGCCCAGTTGCTGGGTACTGAAGAGGCGCGAAAGACCGTTCAGATCAGTTTAATTGCATCGGTTGCCAACACCTACCTGAGCCTGCTGGCCGATGACGAACTGCTGGGCGTGACGCGTGACACGCTGATCACGCGCCAGGAGTCACTCAAGCTTACCCAGCTTAAATTTGACAATGAGGCCGCATCCAAAGTCGATCTGAGCCAGGCACAGTCTTTACTCGAAGGCGCAAAGGTGGCAATGGCACAGGCCTCGCGCCAACGCGCACTGGATAGAAGTGCCCTCGTGCTGCTGGTAGGTCAGAGCCTGCCCTCGGATTTACCGGCTGGCTTGGCTATTACCGCGCAGGGACTGGTGTCCGACCTGCCCGCCGGGGTGCCATCTGAAGTGCTAACCCGCCGACCCGACATTCGTCAGGCCGAGCAAGTGCTACTAGCCAACAACGCCAACATCGGTGCCGCACGCGCGGCCTTTTTTCCACGCATCAGCTTGACCGCCAGTGCGGGTGTGGTGAGCAACGACCTGGACACGTTGTTCAGCAATGGCACGTCGGCATGGACTTTTGTGCCGCAATTGCTGGTTCCGATTTTTGACTTCGGGCGTAACTCCGCCAACATGGAGGCTGCCAAGGTAGCGCGTGACATTGCAGTGGCCCAGTACGAGAAGGCCATCCAGACCGGCTTCAAGGAAGTATCAGACGCCCTGGCCGGGCGCGCCACGCTGGGCGAGCAGCTGCGCGCACAAAACGCACAACTGGCTGCGGAGCAAACCCGCATGGAACTGACGAATATGCGTTTCAAGCACGGCGCCGCCAGCGCCTTTGAGGTACTGGACGCACAGCGCTCACTGTTCGCCACCCAACAAGCCACCGTGCAGGCGCAAGTGCAGCAGGTTCAAAACCTGGTGACGGTCTACAAAGTACTGGGCGGGGGCTGGGGGCCGTAGCGCAAAGGGATATTTAAGCCCAGTTTGGATCACATGCCAGGATCAAGGCAGCGCTTCAGGAAACATTTTTTCCCGGTTGAAAACCCCATAAACAAGTGAGGACAACTCGCGATAAACGATGAAGAATGGAGCCGTATTAAGTAAAAAGGTGAGGGAATGACAGAAGAAGAATTGACAGGAAGCAGCTATTTGATCGTGGATGATGACGACTTTTCCAGGGAACTTCTGGTCAGTGTTTTGTCTCATCTGGGTTGCAACACGGTGTATTGCGCCCCCGATAGCGAGACGGCCATCGGTTTGGCGAGACAGTACAAGCCCGACTTCGTTTTGCTGGATATTTATATGCCCGAGGTTGATGGATGGACTTTTCTGAGCCAGCTGCGTAAAACAATGCCCAGCGCCGTGGTCATCATGATCACAGGGTCCGGGAAGACGGCCGACTTCAGAAAATCGATGACTGAAGCTGTAGACGGTTTTTGCATTAAACCCGTTTCACCAAGTGTGCTGCACAGGGCACTCATCGGCACCCGGCTGCATCAGCAAAGCCAAACCGCCTGAGCGCGTCAGGCGCTATTCAATCCGAGTGACGCTGACGGGCTTGAAGCCCAGATCCGCCGCCTTACCCTTGCGAGCGCGCCCAGCACGCGCGTTGTTAAGGCTGCGGATTTCAAGCGTTTCCTCTCGAACTTTGCCGCCACGCCCAATCCCCTCAATGCGGATGCTACGGGTGTAGGCCGCTACGCCGGCCAGAGTGTCTTTGGCTTCCAGGTCGATCAACATCAAACCCCGGCCACCATTGGCCATAGATTTGAGCTCGATAATTTCGAATGTGAGGATGCGACCTCCTGTGGAGGCGCAGGCAACATGGGTAGCGGCCGCCACGGGAACGGCTGGCGTTGCGGCCACGGTGACCTTGCCGTGTGCACCCTGCACCAGGGATGGGCAACAAAGTGTTTCCCCCGGATTGCACGTCACAAAGGCCTTTCCGGCTTTCTGGCGCGACACCATGTTGTCCACCGTTGCCATGAAGCCGTAGCCTCCTGTACTGCTCAGCAGCAAAGTGGCGCTGGCTGGTCCGGCAAAGTAGTACAGCAACTGCGTGCCGATTTCCAGTTCCAGCAGAGTGGTGACCGGCTGGCCATCGCCACGTCCACCCGGCAACAAGGAAACAGCCACCGAGTAAACGCGGCCATTGGAGCCAAACACCAGCAATGTATCCACACTGCGACACTCGAATGTTCCGTACAGGCCATCGCCAGCCTTAAAGGCAAAGGTGGATGCCTCATGGCCATGGCCGGTACGGGTGCGCACCCAGCCTTTCTGACTGACAACAACAGTGACAGGTTCATCCACCACCTTGATCTCCAATACAGCCTTTTTTTCAGTCTGTATCAGCGTGCGGCGGGGGTCGGCGAATGTTTTGGCGTCCGTCTCAATTTCTTTGACCATCAGGCGGCGCAGGGCTGCGGGATTTCCCAGAATTTCTTCCAGCCGGCCCTGCTCAGTGCGCAACTCGGACAACTCCTGCTCAATCTTGATGGCTTCCAGTCGCGCGAGTTGACGCAGGCGAATTTCGAGGATATCTTCGGCCTGCCGATCGGTCAGCTTGAAGCGCTCCATCAGTGCAGTCTTGGGCTCGTCCGACTGGCGAATGATGGCTATCACTTCGTCGATATTGAGCAGAACGGTCTGGCGGCCTTCCAGAATATGAATTCGGTCCAACACCTTGCCCAAGCGATGTTGGGAGCGCTTTTCGATGGTGCCCTGGCGAAACGCAATCCACTCCTGCAGCATTTGGCGGAAAGATTTTTGCGTGGGCCGCCCGTCCAGACCAATCATCGTCAGGTTAATGGGCGACGAGGTTTCCAGGCTGGTGTGCGCCAGAAGCGCTGTGATGAGTTCCTGCTGTTCGATGCGGCTGGTCTTGGGCTCGAACACCAGCCGCACGGCGGCATCCTTATTGGACTCGTCGCGCACCACGTCCAGCACCGACAGCACACTGGCCTTGAGCTGGTTCTGGTCTTGCGACAGCGCCTTCTTACCCGCCTTGATCTTGGGGTTGGTCAGTTCTTCAATTTCTTCGAGCACACGTTGGCTGCTGACGCCAGGCGGCAACTCGGTCACCACCAGTTGCCATTGGCCGCGGGCCAGGTCCTCAATCTTCCAACGTGCGCGGACTTTGAGTGAACCACGGCCGGTGCGGTAGGCATCGGCAATGTCGGCTGCGCTGCTGATGATTTGCCCACCACCGGGAAAATCAGGGCCAGGAACCAGCGCCGCCAGAGCATCTTCAGTGAGCGCGGGCGTCTTGATCAGGGCAATGCAGGCGTCGGCAATCTCGCGCAGGTTGTGGCTGGGGATTTCGGTGGCCAGACCTACGGCAATGCCGCTGGCACCATTGAGCAAACTGAAAGGCAGGCGCGCAGGCAACTGGCGCGGCTCTTCCGTGGAACCATCGTAATTGGGTTGGAAATCAACAGTACCCATGTCGATTTCATCGAGCAACAGGCTGGTAATCTTGGCCAACCGGGCTTCGGTGTACCGCATGGCCGCCGCACCATCGCCATCGCGTGAGCCGAAGTTGCCCTGGCCGTCGATCAGCGGGTAGCGCTGCGAAAAATCTTGCGCCATGCGCACCAGTGCGTCATAAGCCGCCTGGTCACCGTGGGGATGAAAACGGCCCAGCACATCGCCCACCACACGGGCACTTTTGACGGGGCGCGCACCGGTATTGCCGTTGGGCCCACCAAAACCCAGCCCCATGCGAGACATCGAATACAAAATACGCCGCTGCACGGGCTTTTGGCCATCACACACGTCGGGCAAGGCGCGACCTTTGACTACGCTGAGCGCATATTCCAGGTAGGCGCGCTGGGCGTAGGTTGCCAGGTTAAGTTCGTCATCAACGCCATCGCTGGTAGGCTCGGCAGCAAGTGGAAAAATAGGTTGGTCTGTCATGGGAATCAATTTGACATTTCGGTGGACACTGGCACAGACGCAACCGTGCTTTGAACCTGCGGGCTGAGCCGTTTATAGAGGCTCATAACGGAGCGCACATAGTTTTGCGTCTCCTTGTAGGCCGGTATACGGTTGCCCGCCTTTTGCACAGCGCCTTCGCCAGCGTTGTAGGCGGCTACTGCCAACTCCAGTTGGCCGGGAAACAGGTTGATCAGATCACGCAGGTAGCGTGCGCCGGTATTGATGTTGGTGCGCGGGTCCGCAAGCTTGGTCGACACAGAACCACCCCTGTCGCTGGCGACGCCATAGCGCTGTGCCGTAGCCGGCATGACCTGCATCAGGCCCACCGCGCCTTTTGGCGATACTGCGGACGAATCGAATCCCGACTCTGTGGCAATAACGGCTTGCAACAAAGCCATGTCCAGCTGGTTGGCATCTGCCGCAGTCCGCACCAAGGGTTTGACAGCCATAAAACCAGGTGACATCTCCAGGCTGGCCACACTGCGGCCCACTGCGCTGATCGGCGCGTAGCGGGCAACTGCTGTCAATGTGCCGCTGTCGGACTGGCCCACGATGTCGGACGCAGGCATGCCACGAAACATCAGTTTGTACCGCGTGTCCAACTGGCTGGAGGCAAAGTGCTTGACGCCTCGCGCATCCACATAGGTCCACATATCGGCGTGGGCCTGTGAAGCACAAAGCAGCAAAATGCCGAGCAACCAGAGCGCCTTGAGAAATCTCCACCGCAAAGAAAAACCCATCAAACGTCCACCTCTACGGAGTCGCCGTGCAGCTCCATCAATTCGCGTCGAGCCGCGGCCTCACCTTTGCCCATGAGCTTGGTGATCAATGCCTCGGTCTGGCCGAAGTCAATCGCCCCCAGCATCACCGGCATCAGTCGGCGCGTGTCGGGGTTGAGGGTGGTGTCCCACAACTGCTCGGCGTTCATTTCGCCTAGCCCTTTGAAGCGGCTGATCGTCCAGGCGCCTTCGCGCACGCCTTCCTTGCGAAGCTTGTCCAGGATGGCAGTCAATTCGCCATCGTCCAGCGCATAGGCTTTGGAGGCTGGCTTCTTGCCGCGCGCGGGGGCATCCACCCGAAACAGCGGTGGGCGCGCCACATACACATGGCCGGTCTCAATCAGCTTGGGAAAGTGTCGGAAAAACAGGGTCAGCAAGAGCACCTGGATGTGGGAGCCATCGACGTCCGCATCACTGAGAATGCAGACCTTGCCGTAGCGCAAACCACTCATGTCCGGGGCGTCATTGGGGCCATGCGGATCGACACCGATGGCCACCGAAATGTCATGAATTTCGGTGTTGGCAAACAGCCGGTCGCGGTCGACTTCCCAGGTGTTGAGCACCTTGCCACGCAAAGGCAAAACAGCCTGATTCTCTTTATCGCGGCCCATCTTGGCGCTGCCACCGGCCGAGTCGCCCTCAACCAGAAAGACTTCGTTGTAGGCAATGTCCTTGCTCTCGCAATCAGTCAGCTTGCCAGGCAAAACTGCAACACCGGAGCTTTTGCGCTTCTCAACCTTCTGACCAGCTTTTTGGCGGCTCTGAGCTGCCTTAATGGCCAGTTCAGCCAGTTTTTTGCCGTACTCCACATGCTGGTTGAGCCACAACTCCAACGCCGGGCGCACAAAACTAGAGACCAGACGTACGGCATCGCGCGAATTCAGGCGCTCCTTGATCTGACCCTGAAACTGCGGGTCCAACACCTTGGTGGAAAGCACATAGCTAGCCCGGGCAAACACGTCTTCAGGCATCAGCTTCACGCCCTTGGGCAAGAGCGAATGCAGTTCGATAAAGCCCTTGACGGCCGTGAACAGGCCGTCACGCAGGCCGCTCTCGTGCGTGCCTCCGGCACTGGTGGGAATCAGATTGACATAGCTCTCGCGCACCGGCTGACCCTCTTCCGTAAAGGCCACGCACCAGGATGCGCCCTCACCCTCTGCAAAGTTGTCGCTCTGTGCATCTGCAAAGCCTTCACCTTCAAACAGAGGAATGACCGGATCGCCATTGAGCGTTTGCGTCAGGTAGTCGCGCAGTCCACCCTTGTAGAGCCATGTCTGGGTTTCCTTGGTCTTTTCCACCAAAAGCGACACGCTGACGCCGGGCATCAAAACGGCCTTGCTGCGTAACAAATGCGTCAGTTCGGCCATGGGCAAGACCGCAGATTCAAAGTATTTGGCATCCGGCCAAACGCGCACCGTAGTTCCGGATTTACGGTCGCCTTCGCCAATTTTTCGCGTTTGCAAGGCCTGGGTCACATCGCCGTTTTCAAACACCAGCGCCGCAACCATGCCTTCGCGGTATGACGTGGCTTCCAGACGCGTGGCCAGTGCATTGGTGACGCTCACGCCAACGCCGTGCAGACCGCCGGAAAAACTATAGGCCCCACCTTTACCCTTGTCGAATTTGCCACCCGCGTGCAACCGGGTGAACACCAGTTCTATTACTGGCGCTTTCTCTTCTGGGTGCATGCCAAACGGAATGCCACGGCCGTCGTCTTCAACGGTGACAGAACCGTCGGTGTGGACGATGACCTTGATTTTTTTACCATAACCACCGAGCGACTCATCGGCTGCGTTGTCCAGTACCTCCTGGATGACGTGCAGTGGATTGTCGGTGCGGGTATACATGCCCGGGCGCTGTTTGACAGGCTCCAGGCCCTTGAGGACCCGGATGGAACCTTCGGAATATTCGGGGGTGGGTTTGGCTGACATAGGGCGGCATTGTAATCGCCGAAACCATGTAAACTGTACATAAGCACAGTTATTGGCTGCAGTGGCATTGACCGAGAGCCAGCAACGGATGGCTGAATTGGCGACAATCCAGCCATGAGTCACGCCCACAAACCCCTTTCCACCCTGCAGGTACTGGCCTGCGGTGCCACCATCGTGACACTTTCCATGGGCATACGTCACGGGTTTGGACTGTGGTTGCAGCCCATCACGCAAGCGCAAGGCTGGACGCGCGAGGCTTTTGCCATGGCAATCGCCATTCAAAACTTGGCCTGGGGAATTTCCGGCGTTTTTGCCGGAATGGCCGCTGACCGTTTTGGCGCCTTCAAAGTGATAGTTACCTGCTCGGTCCTATATGCGCTCGGTCTAATCGGCATGGCCAATGCCAATACGCCAATATTGTTTGCACTGAGCACCGGCGTGCTGATCGGCATGGCACAGGCGGGCACTACTTACGCCGTCATATATGGGGTGATTGGGCGGAACGTCCATGCCGATAAGCGGTCCTGGGCCATGGGGGTAGCTGCCGCCGCCGGTTCATTTGGCCAATTTTTGATGGTACCAACTGAAGGTTTCCTCATCAGCCACTTTGGCTGGCAGGAAGCATTGATCATTCTGGGCGCGGCTTCTCTTTTAATGATTCCGTTGTCTTGGGGATTGCGGGAACCGGGTTTTGGGGGTGGTAGCGTCGCAGCGCGGAATCAGAGCATTGGCCAAGCCTTGCGCGAGGCCTTCAAATACCCCAGTTTCCAGTTGCTGATGGCAGGCTACTTCGTGTGTGGTTTTCAGGTCGTTTTCATTGGCGTGCACATGCCGAGCTACTTGCGGGACAAGGGTTTATCGCCCCAAGTGGCCAGTTATGCATTGGCACTGATTGGCCTTTTCAACGTCTTTGGCACCTACGCGGCTGGGGTTCTGGGGCAAAAATTTCCAAAGAAGAATATTCTGGCGTTCATTTATCTGGCGCGGGCTGTGGCCATCAGCCTGTTTTTGCTGGCGCCACTGACACCCGCCAGTGTTTACGTTTTTTCCAGCGCTATGGGTGTTCTGTGGCTTTCTACCGTGCCGCCTACCAACGCCACCGTGGCACAAATATTTGGTGTGGCTCACTTGTCCATGCTGGGCGGTTTTGTGTTCTTTAGTCACCAGATCGGATCGTTCATGGGTGTGTGGCTGGGCGGCTACTTGTATGACAAAACCGGCAGCTACGACGTCGTCTGGTACATAGCCATTGGATTGGGCGTGGCGGCGGCCCTGATCAATTTGCCAGTTAAAGAAACTGCTATCGAACGCCGCTTCCCTGTGGGTTCCGCCGTGCAATGAGTCTGCGAAGGAACTTTTTACTATTTGCGGTTGCCCTGCTGGTGCTGGCGGTGGTTTTCCTGATGTACACCCAACCGGATTTCATCGTACAAATGGCAAACCAGATGTGGGCCTGCTTTTGAAGCCTTCAGCCTGGATTGTCCGGTGGTCGCAGCTGCTTGAACCTCAAGCGACCGTGCTGGACGTGGCGTGTGGATCAGGCAGACACCTGCAATGGTTTGCCGAACACGGCCACACCGTGACGGGTATTGACCGGGATATCGATCAGGCCCGCCAGCGTTTTCCCGGCGCAGAACTGGTATGCGCTGACATGGAAAATGAACCTTGGCCGCTCGGAGCAAACGGGCATCCGCGCACCTTTGGCGCCGTCATAGTGGCCAACTACCTGTGGCGACCTTTGATGCCGACGGTGCTGGACTGCTTAGCGCCGGGTGGCGTGCTGCTGTATGAGACATTCGCGTCGGGGAATGAAAAGTTTGGCCGTCCCGCCCGAGCGGACTTCCTGCTGGAGCCGGGCGAACTATTGCGCACTTGTGCCAGCCTGCAGGTGATCGCTTATGAGAACGGATTTCTCGATAACCCGGCACGGTTTATCCAGAGAATTGCGGCAATTCGACCCAAGAACGGGGCGGGCCAACTTGTCGAACCAAGCCGGTGTGTACTCTGAGTAAAATGGCCGATTACCGAACCAAAAACTGACATGAACTCACCTCAACGCCCCATCACTGGCAGCATCGTGGCGCTGGTCACTCCGATGCAAGCCGACGGATCCGTAGACTACCCGGCGCTGCGCAAACTGATCGACTGGCAGATCGCAGAAGGAACTGATTGCATTGGTGTGGTGGGTACCACGGGCGAATCACCCACCGTCAATGTCGAAGAGCATTGCGAAATTATCCGTGTCTCGGTCGAACAATCAGCAGGGCGGGTGCCCATCATGGCAGGTTGCGGTGCGAACTCCACCGCAGAAGCCATCGAGCTGGCTCGATTTGCAAAAAAGGTGGGCGCAGACTGCCAACTGCAAGTCGTGCCGTATTACAACAAGCCCACCCAAGAAGGCCAGTACCTGCATTTCAAGGCAATTGCCGAAGCGGTGGACCTTCCGCTGGTTCTTTACAACGTGCCGGGTCGATCGGTCGCAGATATGGCCCACGAAACGGTCCTGCGCCTGGCACAAGTTCCCGGCATTGTGGGGATCAAGGAAGCAACCGGCAATATCGAACGTGCGCAATGGCTGATAAAGGAGGCTCCTAAGGGCTTTGCCATCTACTCCGGAGATGACCCAACAGCCGTTGCTCTCATGCTATGCGGCGGCCAAGGCAATGTTAGTGTTACAGCTAACGTCGCCCCACGCCTGATGCACGAATTGTGCATGGCCGCTATTGCCGGCAATGTCAAACGTGCAATGGAAATCCAACTCCAGCTATTGCCCTTGCACAAGGCGCTTTTCGTAGAATCCAACCCAATCCCCGTGAAGTGGGCCGTTGCCCGCATGGGACTGTGTGGACATACGCTGCGTTTGCCCCTTACGCAACTCACATCGGCCAATCAGCCAGGTCTGGAGCGCGTGATGCACGCCACCGGTCTGATCTAAGCATTTCTTCCATTTCGAGGATATTCGTGAACCCAATTTTCAAACTGACGCTCGTGAGCGTGGCAATTTCACTAACGGCCTGCGGCACTACTTTAGAAGCAGACAAGGTGGATTACCGCAGCGCCAGCAGCGTAAAAGCGCCGACACTGGATGTCCCGCCGGACCTGACTCAGCTGTCCAAGGACACGCATTACGCCGTCGTAGGAGGCTCGGTTTCCGCTTCCGCATTGAAATCCGGGCAGCCAGTGGCGACTACTCCCACCATTGCACCCACTGCGATGGGCGACGTCCGCATTGAACGAGCGGGGAGCCAGCGATGGTTGGTAGTTAAGCGACCTGCAGAAAAACTTTGGGACCCCGTAAAAAGCTTTTGGCAAGAAAACGGATTTTTACTTGCGCTGGATCAAAATACTTTAGGCATCATGGAGACTGATTGGGCGGAAAATCGAGCCAAGCTCCCGCAGGATTTCATCCGTGCGTCATTGGGAAAGTTGCTTGATTCGTTGTACTCAACAGGCGAGCGCGACAAATTTCGTACCCGTTTGGAGCGAAACGCCACCGGAGAAACCGAGATTTTCATCAGCCATCGCGGCATGGTCGAAACGTTCAATAGCAGCAAGGACAACACCGTCTGGCAACCGCGCGTAGCGGACCCTGAACTGGAAGCTGAATTCCTGCGCCGCCTGATGGTCAAGCTGGGCGCCACAGAAGCGATGGCCAATACGATGGTGGCTGGTGCTGAGACTGCGCGAAAAACTGCCGTCATTGCCACCGAAAATGGGCAGTCGGTGCTCCGTATTGATGAAGGCTTTGACGGTGCTTGGCGCCGTGTTGGCCTGGCCCTGGATCGTACGGGATTTACAGTTGAAGACCGCGACCGCAAACAAGGTGTTTATTTTGTACGCTACGTCCCATTGAGCGCCGACAACAGCGAGCCTGGATTTTTCAGCAAGCTGTTTAGCAGTTCTACCAAAAACACCGACGCAGCGAAGTTCCAGATTGCCGTACGAAGCACAGCAAATGTGACCACGGTCTCTGTTCTCGACACCAAAGGTGCCGTAGAGACATCCGTAAGTGCACAACGCATTGTTAAAGTCATCGCTGACGACATTAAGTAGTGAGCCGAGCAGTGGGGAACGCCGACCTCTGCTTGAATTACGGAC
>CAIYDK010000366.1 GCA_903924955.1 uncultured beta proteobacterium
CTGCTGACCGACCTGGGTCTGCCCGATGGCAGTGGCCTGGAGGTGATTCGCCATGCCCGCAAGTGCAACCCCGCGTGCGAGTCGCTGGTGATCTCCATGTTTGGTGACGAAGACAATGTTTTGGCCAGCATTGAGGCCGGAGCCCTGGGATATATCCACAAGGATGCCGCTCCGGAGGACATTGCCAAGACGATTCTGGAGATGAAGGGCGGCGCCTCGCCCATATCTCCGATGATTGCTCGACGGGTGCTCTCCAAATACCGGTCCATGCAGTCAGCTGCAATGCTAGCCCCCGCCGTTGTTGCCTCTGTTGCTATTAATAGTGATGTATTTGCTACGGAGAAGGCCGTCTTGTCGCCCCGCGAACAGGAGGTTTTGGAATTGATTTCGCGTGGATTTTCGTATTCCGAAATTGCTGATTCGAAGAACCTCAGCGTGCACACTATTCAGACCCACATCAAAAGCTTGTACGGCAAACTGGAGGTGCACTCCAAAATGGAAGCGGTTCTGGAAGCTACGCGCATGGGCTTGTTACCGCAACAGCGATGAATGGTGGCAGAAAGATGAGCGTGCACGCCATCGATTGGGTCGGATGGGCGAGGGTGGTCCACCGGTTGGCGTTGTGTCTGTTACTGTGTTTTGCCTGGGCTGCCCGCAGCGAGGCAGCGGTGCTGACGCTGTCACAGGCTCAGGGTACGGTGATCGTCAATGGGAAGCCTGTGCTGATGCCTCTACAGTTGCCCTATCACTGGGACCGGGCCAACCCCGGGCAACGGGGTGAAGCGATTTTTGACTTCGATTTTGACTTGCCAAAGGTCGGCGATGACGTGTGGGGCATCTACCTGCCGCGCCTGGGTAATGCCTATGAATTGTGGCTTAACGGTACCAAACTGCAATCACATGGTGCGATGGCGCAGCTGGCGGGCGAGGCTCAGGCCTACAACGGGGCGGACTTTGGACGGGTGCCACGCTACGTCACGGTGGATGGCGCTCACCTGCAAGCATCCAATCATTTGCGGATCCACATTCGCGCTGACATGGGTCGCCGTGGCGGCCTTGCACCGGTCGTGATCGGGCCGCAGAACGAGGTACTTCCCCTGTACGAGCAGGACTACCGGTGGCGTGTGACCGGTTCGGTCGCCGTTGTCGCTTTCTGTTTTGCCGTTGGCCTGACGGCGTTGGCCCTGTGGACTACGGATGCCGGGTTGCCCCATGGAGGACGTCTGGGGCGGGACCCTTTGTATTTTTTTGTCGCCGTGGCGCAATTGTTCTGGGCGATGTACGTGGGTGATGTGATGGTTGAGGCGCCCCTGCTGCCCTGGCCCTGGTGGGGCGTTGTGCAGGTGGTTGCACTCGATGTTTGGGGTGGCAGCATGACGCTGGCTTGCATGGAACTGGCTGATTGGCAGAACCGCGAGTGGGTCAGACGCTTACGCAAGGGCATTCTCTGGATGATGCTGATGGGCCCGCTCGCTGCTATGTGGGGCCTGGGCTTTGGCCAGCCGTTGGCGTTGACAGCCTGGTACGTTGTGTTTGGGGTCACTCTGCTGGTGTTTATTGTCAACTTTTTGTGGACTGCCGTCGGGCGTACGAACCCGGAGCAACGCATTGTTGCGGTCGTGGCACTGATCAATATTGTGGTGGCGTTGCGTGATATTTATGTCTTTCGGTTCGAGCAATCGTACGGTGCCAACACCTGGTTGCGCTATTCGTCGGTGTTGTTTGGCCTCGCTTTGGGGTATGTGGCACTGATGCGGTTTCGAGCCACCAGTGGCCAGTTGCACGACCTGCTGGGGACCCTGGCCATGCGCGTGTCGCAAAAAGAAGCGGCATTGGGTGAGACGTATGCCCGACTGGAGGTTCTGGCTCGCCAGCAGGAGCGCACCGCTGAACGCGGACGCATCTTGCGCAACATGCACGATGGAGTGGGTTCCCACATCAGCTCGGCCATGCGTCAGTTGCAGGGAGGGGGTGAAGAACGGGGGGTCCGCGATGAAGTGCTGTTGACGCTGCGCGACGCGCTTGACCAGCTCAAGCTGTCAATTGACTCCATTCACCTGGCACCCGGCGACGTCACCGCCTTGTTGGCCAATATGCGTTACCGCCTGGGCCCCCGTTTTACGTCCATGGGAATAGAACTGCGGTGGGATGTGGACTTGCTTCCCATTTGCCAAAGTCTGGACGCCGATGCCATGACTCAGTTGCAGTTCATGCTGTTTGAGGCCCTGTCGAACGTTCTCCAGCATGCCCATGCGCGCATCTTGACGGTGGAAGGGCATGCGCAAACCACCGCAGAGGTGGAGCAGGTTGTCGTCAAGGTGGTGGACGACGGTTGCGGCTTTGACCCTGCGGTAGGACGGCGAAAAGGCCTGTTAACCATGCAAGAACGTGCGGCATCCATCGGAGCGCAGTTGTGCATTCACAGTGAGCCAGGCAAGACGGTTGTCGAAATTCAGTTGGACGTTTAGCCAGCGCGGCGGGCACCAGGTCACACTGCGAGGGATAATTGCCCCCCTGTATGGCCTCTGTCTTTGATAAACCCACTGTCTGGCGACGCATCGCGCCCTGGTTCCATGGCTTTGATGGCCCGTTGGCCTTCGCCGTCTTCTTGCTGGCGTGTGCTGGCATGCTCACCATGTATTCCTCGGGTTTTGACCACGGCACCCGTTTTGAGGACCATGGCCGCAACATGCTGATTGCGGCCAGCATCATGTTTGTTGTGGCCCAGGTGCCGCCCCAGCGACTGATGGCGCTGGCGGTTCCACTTTACATTGCCGGCGTGTCTCTGCTGGTCGCGGTGGCCATTTTTGGCATCACCAAGAAGGGGGCCAGGCGTTGGATCAATGTGGGTGTCACCATCCAGCCAAGTGAAATTCTCAAAATTGCCATGCCGCTGATGCTGGCCTGGTGGTTTCAGAAGCGTGAGGGGCAATTGCGCCCCCTGGACTTTGGTGTGGCGGCGGTCCTGCTGGGAATGCCGGTGGCGCTCATCATGAAGCAGCCAGACCTGGGCACAGCGCTGTTGATTCTGGCCGCCGGTATGTCGGTCATTTTCTATGCGGGTATGAGCTGGAAGCTTGTTATACCGCCCGTGTTGCTGGGTGTGGTGGGTGTGGCCCTGATCGTGGCGTTTGAACCTGCACTGTGCGCCGATGGCGTACGCTGGCCCGTGCTGCACGACTACCAGCAGCAGCGCATCTGCACGCTGCTGGACCCCACGCGCGACCCGCTGGGCAAGGGCTTTCACATCATTCAAGGCATGATTGCCATTGGCTCGGGTGGCGTCACCGGCGTGGGCTTCATGAAGGGCACGCAAACCCATCTGGAGTTCATCCCCGAGCGTACGACTGATTTCATCTTTGCCGCCTACTCGGAAGAGTTTGGCTTGCTGGGCAACCTGTTCCTTATCGCAGCCTTCCTGTTCCTGATATTGCGCGGCCTGGCCATTGCGCTGGATGCGCCCACACTGTTCTCGCGACTGTTGGCAGGTAGCGTGACCATGATCTTCTTTACCTATGCCTTCGTGAATATGGGGATGGTCAGCGGTATCTTGCCCGTGGTCGGCGTGCCCTTGCCCTTCATTAGTTATGGCGGCACGGCCATGGTGACGCTGGGGCTGGCGGTGGGCATTTTGATGGCGATTTCTAATTCCAAGCGGTTGGTGCAGTCGTAGCCTCTTTCCCGTTCGCTGGTCTGTGAGCCCAATACCTGGTGGCCTCAACAGTCCCTGTTGGTCCAGGAAATCGGTCCCCGGGCATTAGACTCACAGAACGGGATTGTTTTGGGTGCGATTCAAAGTGATGTGGCTTTCGGGTGAAACAGGGACCTGCCAGCACGGCTCGCACGCTGAGTGCGGTCAGCTATGGTAATGGCAGCGACAACGCGTCAGAGTTTCTGTTGAGATCGATGTGGCGACACCAAAACTGAACGATGGCCCTCACTTTTCACCGACTCCAGTCAGCTTACGGGGCCCCCAATTCTTGCCCGTCACAAGTAGTTCCTGGTGGACTTCTGCGTGCCCCAAGCGGTTGTAGAGTTTC
>CAIYDK010000367.1 GCA_903924955.1 uncultured beta proteobacterium
CCAGGGCAAATCCAGCATCGGCGCGGTCTGGGCCACGCTCAGGCGCCACAGCGCCAAATTGTCCGCCACGGGGCGTTTGAAAAACGGCAACTGCTGGTTGCGGCACAGCGCCCAGTCGGCTTGCGCCTGCGCGTTGTCCATGCGCTGACCCGGCTGCTCCCCCAGCATTTTGTTGCAAGCCGCTTCGACCGCGGCCACGGCACCGCGCAGGCGCACAAACAGCAGGTCCTGCCCACCTGCTGCGGCGGCTGTGTCATGCACCCAGCAACTCGCGTTGAGGGGCAGGGGTTGGCCGCCCCAGCGGTGCAGGCATTCCAGCGCACTGGCCTGGTCCAGCGCGAACACCAGGGTGGCCTCGAGCGGCGCAACCGGCAATACCTTGAGCGACAACTCGGTGATCAGCCCCAGCGTGCCCATGCTGCCCACCATCATGCGCGAGACGTCGTAGCCTGCTACGTTCTTCATCACCTGGCCGCCAAACACCAGTTCTTCGCCCATTCCGTTAATCATGTGCAGGCCCAGCACGTACTCACGCACCGCACCGGCGCTGGCACGGGCGGGGCCACTCAGGCCAGCGGCCACCATGCCACCCACGGTGGCCGCGCTCGGGGCCGTGGCACCCGGACTCTGCGACCAACTGAAATGCGGGGGCTCAAACGCGAGGCACTGGCCGCGCTCAGCGAGCAGAGTTTCCAGTTCAGCCAGCGGCGTACCCGCGCCCACGGTCACCACCAGTTCAGTAGGTTCGTAGCTCAGAATGCCATTCAGCGCGGTCGTGTCCAGCAACTCGCCTTGCAGGCAATTACCATAAAAGTCTTTGCTGCCGCCCCCGCGAATGCGCAGCTTGGTGCCGTCGGCCGACGCTGCGCGAATGCGGTCGGTAAGGTGCTTGAGCGCGGAGTCCATGGAGTGCATGACCTGCATGGTAGCGACCGCGGGCCAGTGTGGCGTGAATTTTTTGAAACGGTCTTCACCGAAAACATCCTCGACGAAGAGGTTCACCGGCACTTCCATCCGGCACTTGACCACCGAAATATTGCAGAAGATACTTCGCCGATGGCAACCACCCTGAATGAAGAACAAGCACGCACCTATATGCACAAACTGCTGGCCGCCATGAGCCAGGCCGGCGGTTCTGACCTTTTCATTGCGCATGACTTTCCGCCCAGCATCAAATCGCACGGCGCCATGCAGGCGCTGTCAGGTCAGAAGCTCAGTGGCGAAGTGACCCGCGTGCTGGCGCAGTCCCTGATGAATGAGCGCCAACGTGAAGAATTCGCCAAGGAGATGGAATGCAACTTTGCCATCTCGATTCCCGGTGTTTCTCGGTTTCGGGTCAACGTGTATGTGCAGCAACAGAACGTGGCCATGGTGGTGCGCACCATTGCTTCGGAGATCCCCAACTTTGAAAAGCTGGAACTGCCACCCGTCCTCAAAGACGTGATCATGAACAAGCGCGGCCTTGTGCTGGTCGTTGGTGGCACCGGGTCTGGCAAGTCGACCACGCTGGCGGCGCTGATCGACTACCGCAACAGCAACTCGGCTGGCCACATCATCACCGTGGAAGACCCGGTGGAGTATGTGCATGTCTCCAAGAAGTCGCTGGTCAGCCACCGCGAGGTCGGGGTCGACACCCACTCCTGGCACCATGCGCTCAAGAACACCCTGCGCCAGGCGCCCGACGTGATTCTCATCGGCGAAATTCGCGACCCGGAAACCATGGAGCACGCCATCGCATTTGCCGAGACCGGCCACCTGTGCCTGGGTACGCTGCACGCCAACAGCGCCAATCAGGCGATTGACCGCATCATCAATTTCTTTCCCGAGGAGCGGCGCAACCAGTTGCTGATGGACTTGTCAGCCAATCTGCGCTCCATCGTGTCGCAGCGACTGGTGCGCACCGAAGATGGCAAGGGGCGCAAGGCGGCCATTGAGATCCTGCTCAACACGCCCACCATTGCCGAGCGCATTTTCAAAGGCGCATTTGGCGAAATCAAGGCCTTGATGGAGAAGTCGCGCGAACTCGGCATGCGCACCTTTGACTGGGCCTTGTTTGAGCTGTACAACGACGGGCACATTGGCTACGAAGAAGCGCTGCGCAATGCCGACTCCGCGAACGAGTTGCGGCTGGCCATGAAGCTCAAGAGCAAGCGTGGCGAGCCTCCTTCTGCTGGCGGACCCACTCTGTCCTTTGACAAGGAACCCACGGCCGAAGAACTGGAGGCCCTGCGCGAAGCCGAACGTCTCAAGCAGGCACAACGCAGGCGTGAACTGGAAGACCAGGAACTCGAGCGCAAGTTCAAGGAAAAGGGTGTGGACAGCCGTTTTGGAAACTGAGTCCCTGTAAAAAGGCCCTGGAGAACATTGAGTCCTCCAGGGCCTTTTTGTTACTGTGGCGCGACTTGCTTCGCGCCCCCAGATTAGCGGCTGTAGGCCGTTTCGCCGTGTGAGGTAATGTCCAGACCTTCGCGCTCGTCTTCTTCGCTGACACGCAGACCAATGGTCTTGTCGACGATGAAGTAAGCGATGGCAGAGACGATACCGGACCACAACACCGTCACGCCAACCGCCTTGGCCTGAATCCAGACCTGGGCGGAGATGGAGTACTCGGCGGGCGTCATCATCGTGGCCGTGACCCAATCATTCATGGCACTGGGTCCACCCAGCGAAGGCGATGCAAAGACTCCGGTCAACAGGGCTCCCAAGATACCGCACACGCCGTGCACACCAAACACGTCCAGTGAGTCATCCGCACCGAGCATTTTCTTCAGACCGGTCACGCCCCACAGACCGGCAAAGCCGGAGATCAGACCAATGATCAGCGCCCCACCCACGCCGACGTTTCCGGCAGCAGGTGTGATGGCAACCAGACCGGCAACGGCACCGGATGCAGCGCCCAGCATGGAGGCCTTGCCCTTGTGCAGGGATTCACCGATGGACCAGGTCAGCACGGCAGCAGCGGTTGCACCAAAAGTGTTGATGAAGGCCAGGGCGGCAAAGCCATTGGCTTCCAGCGCGGAGCCGGCGTTGAAACCGAACCAGCCCACCCACAGCAGGGATGCACCGACCATGGTCAGCGTCAGGCTGTGCGGCGCCATGGCTTCCTTGCCGTAGCCGATACGCTTGCCGATGAAGAAGGCGCCGACCAGACCGGCAACCGCTGCATTGATATGAACCACCGTACCGCCAGCGAAGTCCAACGCACCCCACTGCCACATCATGCCGGCTGTGGCATTGACCTTGTCCACCACTTCTTTGCTGGTGTAGGCATCAGGACCCGCCCAGAACCAGACCATGTGGGCCATGGGTGCGTAGCTGAAGGTGAACCACAGCACCATGAACATCAGCACGGCGGAGAACTTGATGCGCTCGGCGAATGAGCCGACGATCAGCGTGCAGGTGATACCGGCGAAGGTCGCCTGGAAGGCGGCAAACACAATCTCGGGGATCACGACGCCCTTGCTAAAGGTCGCTGCATTGGCAAAGGTGCCCGCCGCGTTATCCCAGATTCCCTTCATGAACAGCCGATCAAGGCCACCGATGAACTGGTTACCCTCGGTGAACGCCAGGCTGTAGCCATAGATGAACCACAAGACGACGATCATCGAGAAGGTGACCATCACCTGCATCAGCACGGACAGCATGTTCTTGCTGCGCACCAGGCCACCGTAGAACAGGGCCAGACCAGGCACGGTCATCAGGATGACCAGCAGGGTCGAGACCATCATCCAGGCGGTGTCACCTTTGTTGGGAACCAGTGCCGGCGCTGCGGCGGGTGCCGCAGCATCTGAAGCAGCAGCGGCCGCAGCGGGGGCTGCGATGGTAGCCGCGGGCGCCGCCGAAGCGGCCTCGGGGGCTTTTGCTTCTGCTGTTGAAGTAACGGCAGCAGGGGCTGCGGTCTGGGCTAACGCGAGTGGACCCGCCGTCAGAATGCCAAACCCCAGTGCGAGGGAGATCAATAGTTTTTTCATGATGTGTCCTAGGTCTTAATCACAAAGCTTCCTTACCGGTTTCACCGGTGCGGATGCGAACGACCTGTTCCAGGTCATAGACAAAAATCTTGCCGTCGCCGATCTTGCCGGTGCGGGCGGCGCCTTCAATGGCTTCAATGACGCGCTCCACCAGCGAGTCATCAACCGCCGCTTCGATCTTCACTTTGGGTAAAAAGTCGACCACATATTCCGCGCCGCGGTACAGCTCGGTGTGTCCCTTCTGGCGACCAAAGCCCTTGACTTCAGTGACAGTTATTCCCTGTACGCCCATGCCGGACAAGGCTTCACGCACCTCATCGAGCTTGAACGGTTTGATGATTGCCGTTACGAGTTTCATAGTATTTCCAGTGAAGTTGGGGATACACCCCTTAAGCACATTGCATGCCACCTAGTTTTTCCCCGGCATTGACTGAGTTACGTCCACCAAACGGCGCAGCGCGCGTTATGATGTCTGTATAAAAATACAGTATTTATTGCATTGGTGCACTAGGATGGAGCGTGTTCTATCGCAGTGCGCACTATTTTGGGAGGATAGAAAATGGGCTTGTCTTTGGTGCAGAGTCGTGCATTGCGGGGGCTGGACGCCGCAAGGGTCACCGTGGAGGTGCATTTGGCCAATGGCCTGCCCAGCTTCACACTGGTCGGCCTGGCCGATGTGGAGGTCAAGGAGGCACGCGAACGGGTGCGCTGCGCCATCCAAAACGCCGGGCTGCAGTTTCCCCATAACCAGAGAATTACCGTGAATCTGGCTCCGGCCGATTTACCCAAGGACTCCGGGCGGCTTGATTTACCGATTGCGCTGGGCATCCTGGCGGCCAGTGGCCAGATTGACGGATCGCTGCTGGCCAAATACGAGTTTGCGGGTGAGCTGTCGTTGACCGGCGCGCTCCACCCGGTGCGAGGCGCACTGGCCATGGCGCTGGCCCTTCACACCAGCCAATGCACGACCAGCCTGGTTCTACCGCCCGGCAACGCAGAAGAAGCGGCACTGGTGCCTGGCTCGCAGGTCTACCGTGCACGGCATTTACTTGATGTGGTCCGCCAGTTTGTTCCGGTAGGAGCGGCACTCGACCTGGTCGGTGCAGATGGCGCCATCCCTACCGATGATGGCTGGTGCAGGGTAGAGCCCGTGCTATCCACTACCCGGGCACCGGCGCCCGACATGGCCGATGTCAAAGGCCAGGCCGGTGCCAAAAGAGCCATGGAAATTGCCGCCGCCGGTGGCCATAGCCTGCTGCTGATGGGGCCGCCGGGCTCCGGCAAGTCCATGCTGGCGCAACGCTTTGCGGGACTATTGCCCCCCATGTCATGCGGTGAAGCGTTGGAAAGTGCCGCCATTGGCAGCTTGAGCGGCCGCTTTGCAATAGAGAACTGGGGGCATCGCCCGACCTGCAGCCCGCACCACTCGGCCAGCGCGGTCGCACTGGTGGGCGGTGGCTCGCCCCCGCGCCCCGGTGAAATCTCGCTGGCGCACAACGGCGTACTGTTTCTGGATGAAATGCCAGAATTTCCGAGGGCCGCATTGGAGGCCTTGCGCGAGCCCCTGGAAACGGGGTGCATCACCATCTCGCGCGCGGCGCAACGCTCCGAATTTCCGGCACGCTTTCAGCTGGTGGGCGCCATGAATCCCTGCCCTTGCGGCTATCTAGGCTCTGCCACACACCATTGCCGTTGCACGCCAGACCAGATTCACCGCTACCAGGCCAAGCTGAGCGGCCCGCTGATGGACCGCATCGACTTGCATGTCGAAGTCCCCAGCCTGCCCAGCGACGACTTGCTAGGCGCCCCACCCGGTGAGTCGACCGACAGCATCCGCCAGCGCTGCACGCAGTCGCGCCAGCGGTCCCTGGACCGCCAGGGCTGCACGAACATGGCTCTGCAGGGTCAGGCGATCGACCAGCACATCCTGCTGGATGCGGACGCCGTCAAGTTCCTGAACGTAGCCGCTACACGGCTAGGCTGGTCGGCGCGCGGCACGCACCGTGCGCTGAAGGTGGCACGCACTATTGCCGACCTGTCCGACTCCCGTCACACCCAGGTCACCCATGTGGCGGAGGCCATGCAATACCGACGAACACTGAATCGATAGCGGTTGCGGTACTGGGGGGTAGCTTCGAGTTGCTATGTAATCAATAGCTGCATACGCTTATATAACGGGGGCTACAGCGGAATTAGTCTCTAAGCACTACGCCCGTTTGGCGCAGGTAGGCCAAAATATCCTTACTCACCGGACCAACCGCACGGGCCTTTTCCGCCATGTCGGCTGCGCTGCTCGTTTGGCCCAACGCGGCCAGCGAGACCGCCGTGCCCAGCAACCAGCGCTGCTCGTCGGGGCGCGACTGCAAGGCCACCATGTAAGCGTGCACACTGTCCTGGTGCCGGCCAAGGCGCTGTGCCGCGTTGGCGCGGATCGCCCACAGGTCAGGCTGGTTACCCAACTGAATCTCCAGACGGGTCAGCATTTCCCAGACAGCGCCAAATCGGCCTTCAGCCAACTGCATGCGCGCCATTTCCCGCACCAGCGGAGTCAGCATGGACACAGTACTTGCACCCGACCCGGCTTTGGCCGCGCGCTCGGCGGCTGCAATGGACTGCTGCATCAGATCAATCGCTGCGTCGTGCGAGCCGCTATTCCACAGGTTTTGGGCCTGGGCAATGGCGTCACCCCCGGCTTGTTGCTGGCGTTGGGCCATGGGCGCAGACTCTGGCTGTATGGCCCCACCGGGCGCCTTGACCGGCGACGTGGCTGACTTTGCGACGGGTTGCGACACTGCGCTCGGCACTGCAACAACCGCTCGCGCCTTGGCGCGCTCCGGAGTCGGCCCGGTTGCAGTGGCCGATGCCACCACGGGTGCAGCGGCAACCGCCGGTGCGGAGGGCGCCGGAGTGGACAGCAATGCATCGAGTGCGCGGCGTGCGGACAGGCTTTCCTCCATACGCAGCACCATCGCCCCTGGCGCCACGCTGGACTCCGGTTGGTTTACGGAACTGTCCGCGGCCGCAGACGCGGGCGTGGCCGGCGGAGCTGCTGCTACCGCTGCCGCGGCCGGTTCCGGCCTCGGAGTCGGAGCCGAAGCACTCGGGCTGGCCGTATCGCCCCGCAAGGCGTCTGGGTTAGCCTGCATCCAGAACCACCCGCCAGCCCCTGCTGCGACAAGCAAAACAAACAACCCGATCCAGACCCAGCGCCGGGACGGTGCATTAGACGCACCGGATCTACCAGATACCGATCCAATGGTGGCTGTCCCCTGGCGCAGAGGCGCTTGCGGCGAAACCGGTTTGCCGGACGCCTGCGCAGCCTGACGATGGTCCAGGTCGCGCAGCATTTTGTTAATGACGCTCACGGCTTGCTCCCGGCCGGTCCGCGCAAGGCGGTCTCCGATAAAAGTAGCTGGGGAGCAGCCGCCCGGCCGCGCCACAGTCGCTTCCACCAGGGCAGTCGCGGCACCACCCCTGGCGTATCCTTTGCGGCCAAACGTACATGGGCCAAACTGATCCGGTGCACATTTTCACCATAGGCCAACATCATGCACTTGTGCGCCATGACATTGATGAGTCGCGGTACACCACCGCTGAATCGGGCTATGGCACGCGCCGCATCCGCCTCAAACACTTGCACATCGGTGTGTTCATCGGTGGCGGCGGTCGTTAAGCGGTGCGCCA
The DNA here is from genome assembly GCA_903924955.1 of uncultured beta proteobacterium. Taxonomy (GTDB): domain Bacteria; phylum Pseudomonadota; class Gammaproteobacteria; order Burkholderiales; family Burkholderiaceae_C; genus Allorhodoferax. The sequence goes on from CAIYDK010000367.1 coordinate 7,656, forward strand.
GATACACCGACACATGGTCGGCGGGCATGGGGCCCAGATATTCACTGAACGTAATGCGCTGCATCAACTGCCGGATTTCGGGGCGCGCCAGCTTGACGTCCAGCTCGGGTTGACCCAAGAGCACCAATTGCAGCAGCTTGCGTTTCTCGGTCTCCAGATTGGACAGCAGGCGCAGACTCTCCACCGTGCGCAGCGGTATCGCCTGGGCCTCGTCGATGCACACCACCACACTGCGCCCCTCGGCCGCATGGGCCAGCAGGCAGTCACGCAGTGCGTTGAGAACACTGTGGCGGCTGATGGGCGGCAAGAGCTTGATGTTGAGCTCCAGCGCCAGCGCCATCAGCAAATCATCGGGGCCCATGTCCGGGTTGGGGATGTAAGCCGTGACGCATTCGCCCTGCAGCGTCTTGAGCAATTGGCGACACAGCACGGTCTTGCCGCAACCCACCTCACCGACAATTTTCAAAAACCCTTCACCACCGCGCAGCGCCACCAGCAACGTATTCAGCGCAGCCTGTGCACTCTCGTGCGGGTAAAAGAAAGCGGAATCAGGCGTGATCGAGAACGGGGCTTCTCGCAGCGAAAAATGCCCCAGGTACATTACTTGGACGCACTGGCCGGTTCGACGTTGTAGACACTTCCATCCATGCGGATCACACGGGCACGGCTGACGTCCATGTCGTCCAGCGCCGCCTTTGTTTTGCGGGTCTGGGTCTCCCAGTCATCGGCACTACGGATGATGGTGGGCTTGATGAGCACGACCAGTTCTTTCTTTCGGCCGGAATTGAGCTTGTGACCCAGGATCGAAGACAAGAATGGAACATCAGAAGTGCCTGGCATGCCAGACGATGTGCGATTGGATTCCATTTGCATCAGCCCACCAATGGCCACGATATTGCCGTCCTGAATACGAACCATGGTGTCGGATTCATTGACCGTTCTGGAGGCCAAAGGCAATTCGCCTACCGCCGAGCCCAGCTTCTTGTTAACTTCCGTGATGGATGTAACTGAGGGTCTAACATGCAGCGTAATGTTGTTGCCGTCATCAATTTGCGGTGTCACGTCTAACGCGATTCCTGAAAACATGGAGGAAATCACCGGCATAATTTGGTTGACAACAGTTCCATTACTTGACGTGGTATTGGTTGTCGTGACGCCGCTTGTAGTTCCGCTGGAAAATCCGGTCACAAAAAATTCATCCTTGCCCACTTTCAGCAGCGCCTTCTGATTGTTCATGGTGGCAATGCGCGGGCTGCTCAGGATTTGAATGTCGCCTCGCGTCTCCAGAAAGCCCAATACCGCCTGAAAACCATCGGTGGCCAAGGCCAGTCCAAACAGGCCACCACCCGCCCCGGGCAGCGACAGAGTGTCAGCCAGCGTGTTGGCAACTCCGGTGGGGAATCCCGGCACATTATTGGTCACACCATTGACCAACACGTTGTTGGCCGTGCCACCACCGACAGTGCCCATGACCCCGGTGTACCTTCCACTGTTGCGCAGTGCCGACCAGTCAATGCCACTCTGGAAGCCGTCACGCAGTTCCACCTCTACAACTTTGGCTTCCAGCATCACCTGGCGCTCCACCGCAATCTGCGCAGCCTTCAGGAATTGGGCGACCTGCCGCAACTCATCGGGCATACCGCGCACCGCCATGATGCCCGCCTGCGGGCTGACGATCACATTGCGTCCGACTCCACCACCCAGCATGCCCTTGACCGCATCGGACAGTTCGGCCCAGAAATCGGTGCGTGAACTGGTGGTGACGCGGCTGCCAATTTGCTGTGCGTCGGCACCGCTGCTATTGTTAGCCCCACTGGTTCCGTTAGTGACGCCTGTGGTGATGGCATTGTTATTGGTGCTGTTGTTCGTGTTATTGGTGTTGCCTGATGATCCGGACGACACACGCAGCTCGCTGGTGCCCTCGCGCAAGGCGTGAGGGTAGTTAATCGTGAAGACCCGGGTTTGCAGGGTGGGCGCGTACACCACGATACGACGACCCTCAATCTTGAAGTCGTAGCCATACACATCACGAATGGCCTCTAGCGCCTCGGTCACCGTCACACCCCGCAGGGTGACCGACAGCTTGCCCGAGACATCCGGGTGCATCAGCATGCTGTAACGCGTGTCGGCCACGATGGCCAGAAACACTTCGCGGGCCTGGGCATCATTAACCAACAGATCGAGTCGTGGCTCAGGTGGCAGCGGCGCAGCCTTGGGCGCTGGCTCAGCCAGCGCATCACTGACCTTGGTGGGCACCACCGTTGACGGCTTGGCAACCGGAGTTGCCAATTCGGCACGCACCGCCTCGCTCACGTCGGGCGTGCGCAAAGGCCGCTCCGCCGCGCATCCCACCAGCAACAGGGTACTGAGCGTGACACAGAAGCCTGACGCAGCCCAGGCCCTGCCAGGCAGGGCCTTGCGCGATAGGGCCAAGGGAAGTATTTCAATCATGGTGGCTGCTTTTGTGGTCATGTGCGTGAACTTCACGGTGGGCTATCTTCGCACGGGGCGACGGATGTCTGTGTATTTTGGTCCAATGGGGCGGCCTCGCACCGCAACGCAGGGGGAAGACTCTTGCGCTCAATACCGGCAAACCGGGGTACTTTGACCAGTTTCGTGGCGTCACGCAGCCATACCTGCGTCTCGGTAATGCGCTCGACGCTAAACGCCCCCACTTTGTCACCCGGCACGTACAAACGGGTGCCTACCACCAGATAGGCCTTGTCATCACGCATCACCACCGTCATGCCCTCGACACCAACCGGGGAAGCGGTCGAAGTCGCTGAACTGTTTTGCGGTGGCGCCACGGTTGGGTCACGCGCATCCTGTGCTACAGCGGACAACCCGCTCATCGAGATTGCCCACGCATAAAAAGCCCACCGTGCCATTTGGTTGTTGTACATCATGGTGGCACCCCCACTACGTAAACCTGCAGGGTCAACTCCGATGTCTGCTTGCCGGCGGTGACCTGTAGACTGCCCCACCGCAATGTCGGCAG
>CAIYDK010000368.1 GCA_903924955.1 uncultured beta proteobacterium
CCAGAAAAAATTTCCGGGTACCGCCTGTTGTCGTTCTACCCATAAAAAAGCCCGGAACCTTGCGGGACCGGGCTTTAACATATCACAACGTGCAGCTTATGGCTTGTTGGATGTCGGAAAAGGCCATGCAGCCTGCGGGTTCAGTGTGGTCTGAGCAGCAGGCGCAGTGGCTACCGACGCTGCTTTGGCAGCGGGTGCTTTCGCGGCTTTCTTCGCAGCCGGCTTTTTGGCTGCCTTTTTAGCGACTGGCTTTTTGGCTACGGCGGCCTTTTTAGCGACAGCCGCTTTCTTTGCAGGTGCCTTCTTGGCGGTCGCCTTCTTTGCCGGAGCAGCTTTTTTAGCGGCTACTTTTTTCGCTGGAGCAGCTTTCTTTGCAGGTGCTGCCTTCTTTGCTGGAGCAGCTTTTTTAGCGGCTACCTTTTTCGCTGGAGCAGCCTTTTTGACTGGAGCAGCTTTCTTTGCGGGAGCGGCCTTCTTAGCGGCCGGTTTTTTTGCAGTTGCCATAATTTTCTCCTTGATCAATTTACAAAGAGCACTTCAAGCGCGTTGGTCGGCAAGAAGCGATTCATGCAGTTGGGCAGGTTCCCAGCGACATGAATGGGGGGACACCTATCCAGTGACACAATTGGATTGTGGCAAGGGGTAAGTGAAATATTGCGAGACATACTTGGTATCAGTCCCAGGAAAGTGATCCACCGGACTGGTATTCAATGACGCGGGTCTCAAAAAAATTGCGTTCTTTCTTCAGATCGATCATTTCGCTCATCCATGGGAATGGATTCTCCTCATTGGGAAACAAAGCCTCCAATCCGATCTGGGTCGCTCGGCGGTTGGCAATGTAGCGCAGATAGCCTTTGAACATGGAGGCATTCATGCCAAGCACGCCGCGAGGCATCGTGTCTTCGGCGTACCGATATTCCAACTCTACGGCTTTCTCAAACAAGACCTTGATCTCCGCTTTGAAATTGGCCGTCCACAACTGCGGGTTCTCCAGTTTCAGTTGATTGATCAAGTCGATACCGAAGTTGCAATGCATGGATTCGTCGCGCAAAATGTACTGGTACTGTTCGGCGGCGCCTGTCATCTTGTTCTGACGTCCCATCGCCAGAATCTGGGTGAAGCCCACATAGAAGAACAGGCCTTCCATCAGACAGGCAAACACGATCAACGATTTGAGCAAGGTCTGGTCCGCCTCGGGCGTTCCAGTGTGGAAGTGAGGGTCCATGATCGCCTCAATAAACGGGATCAGAAACTGGTCCTTGTCGCGAATGGACTGCACTTCGTTGTACGCGTTGAAAATTTCACTTTCATCGAGCCCCAGAGACTCGACGATGTACTGATAAGCGTGGGTGTGAATCGCCTCTTCAAACGCTTGGCGTAGCAAAAACTGGCGACATTCAGGCGCCGTAATGTGACGATAAGTCCCCAACACGATGTTGTTGGCGGCGAGCGAGTCGGCTGTTACGAAAAAGCCCAGATTGCGTTTGATGATGCGGCGCTCGTCGGCGGTCAGACCGTTGGGGTCCTTCCACAAGGCGATGTCGCGTGTCATGTTGACCTCTTGCGGCATCCAATGGTTGGAGCAACTGGCCAAATACTTTTCCCATGCCCATTTGTACTTGAACGGGACCAATTGGTTGACATCGGTCTTGCCGTTGATGATGCGCTTGTCCTCGGCCTTCATGCGAAGCGGAACACTGGTCTTTGCGGGAGAGTTTTGCGCCCGCTCGACTGTCAGATGGTCTGACGGCGTGAACGCAAAATTTGATAACGATGTGGGCTTGACTTCTTCGTCCCAGGTCAACATAAATAATTCCAATCTGCGGATTATGGGAGCAGTGAATTGAAATGAAAAGTAATCATGCAATTCACTACAAATATGTGTTGTTCAATTGCATCGTATTGCCTGCAATGCGCGTGTTCGCATCACTGACATGACTCGCATGTCGGATCGTCAACACCACAAAACTTGATGTCTGTCGCAGCGTTTGTGGCCGTCTCAATTTGCATATGTGCAGCTGCTGCAGCAGCTTCCAGCGCATTCGATGAGCGCAGCGAACCCTTGGCGTCGTTACCTGTAGAAACTGAGTTCATCTTTCCTGCCGTCACGGTTGACTTTTCAGCGTGGGTCGCTGACATGGTGCGTAGGTAGTAGGTGGTCTTCAGGCCGCGTAGCCAAGCGAGTTTGTAGGTCTCGTCGAGCTTCTTGCCAGATGCGCCGGCCATGTAGATGTTCAACGATTGCGCCTGGTCAATCCACTTTTGGCGGCGGGCCGCGGCTTCGACAAGCCACTGGGTTTCTACTTCGAATGCTGTGGCGTAAAGTTGCTTGATGTCCGCGGGTACGCGGTCGATGGGTCCGAGTGAGCCGTCGAAGTGTTTCAGGTCCATCACCATCACGTCGTCCCACAAACCCAGTCGTTTCAGATCCTTCACCAGGTAACCGTTGATGACGGTAAATTCACCGGACAGATTGGACTTAACCGAAAGGTTGCCAAAGCTGGGCTCTATGGATGCATCTACGCCGATGATGTTAGAGATGGTGGCGGTAGGGGCGATGGCCACGCAATTTGAATTGCGCATGCCGTCCACCGATATTTTCTTGCGCAGGGCATCCCAATCCAGTGTGGATGATCGGTCTACTTCGACATAGCCACCGCGAGCCTTTGCCAACAGGTCGAGCGTGTCAAGCGGCATCACACCCTGGTCCCATAGTGATCCACGGTAGCTGGAGTACTTACCCCTCTCCTTTGCTAGTTCGGTGGAGGCCCAATAGGCGTAGTAGCTGATGGCTTCCATGGACTCGTCGGCAAACTGAATGGCAGTTTCGCTGGCGTAGGGAATGCGCAGTTCGTACAGACTATCCTGAAACGCCATCACTCCCAGGCCGACCGGTCGGTGGCGCAGGTTGGAGTCACGTGCCTTCTTGATCGCGTAGTAATTGATGTCGACGACGTTGTCGAGCATGCGCATTGCGGTGGTGATGGTTTTTTGCAGTTTCACATGATCGAGAGCCCCGTCTTTGAGGTGTTGAAGCAAGTTCACCGAGCCCAGGTTGCAGACCGCGGTTTCCGTGTCGCTGGTGTTGAGGGTGATCTCGGTGCACAAGTTGCTGGAGTGCACCACACCTGAATGCTGCTGGGGTGAGCGAATGTTGCATGCATCTTTGAAAGTGATCCAGGGGTGGCCG
>CAIYDK010000369.1 GCA_903924955.1 uncultured beta proteobacterium
ACATTGGCCAGCACTTCCATGGTGTCGGCGGTGCCAGCGGGCGATGTGATAGCGCGTGATGATGTTTTGGGGCACAGCATGCCGTGCGCTGCAACGATGGGCACGATCAGCATGGATGTGCGGTTGCCCGGAATGCCGCCAATGCAATGCTTGTCGACCACCAGGTGTTCATGCCAGTTCAGGTGACGTCCAACGTCAATCATCGCCTGGGTCAGAAAATACACTTCCTCGCGGTCCAGTTCATCGCGGTTGGTGGCCACGACAAAGGCGGTGAGCTCGATCTTGGAAAAATGGTGCTCGGCAATGTCGTGAACGATGGCTTTGAAGTCTTCAAGATTCAGACGTTCTCCGCCCAGCTTTCGGTGAAGTGCGCCGATGGATTCGGGCGGCTCGGCTTGCGATACGGTCACGGTGTGGCCGTTGTCGACGTCCATCTGGGCGAACGCCGCCTTCGACAAACCCAGCTCGCCGCAGGCCACGATGGACGGGTCATCCACCACATTGAGCGTTGCCAAAATTCTGCGACCGTTGGTGCGTACCTCGACTTTGGACAGAGCTTTGAAACCTTCAGCCCGGTAGACGTCGCAGTCCCGGTGCATATAGGCCACGTTCTCATGGTAGGTATCAATCAACACCCGTCGCAAGGCGAGGCGGGCCGGATTGGCGCTGCCATTGCATGGTGTAAGCGGGCTGACGGTTGTTTCGCTGGTCATGGCGATAGCCTACACCCAAATCGCAAGTTGACGGGCAAACAAAAAGGCTCCCGAAGGAGCCTTTGACGCTAAGCGTGGAGGCCTGCTTACACGCGTTTGCGGTATTCACCAGTGCGGGTGTCGATTTCGACCTTGTCACCCTGGGCCACAAAAATAGGCACACCCACATCAAAGCCGGTAGCAATCTTGGCAGGCTTCAAGACCTTGCCGGACGTGTCGCCCTTGACAGCGGGCTCGGTCCAGGTGATTTCGCGCACGACACTGGTGGGCAGTTCGACGGAGATGGCCTTTCCGTCATAGAACACCACTTCAACGGCCATGCCGTCTTCGAGGTAGTTCAAGGTGTCGCCCATGTTTTCAGCTTCGACTTCGTACTGGTTGTACTCTGCGTCCATAAACACATACAGGGGGTCGGCGAAGTAGGAGTAGGTGCAATCCTTCTTGTCCAGGATGACCTGGTCCATCTTGTCGTCGGCCTTGAAGACCACTTCGGTGCCGAAGTTGGCGATCAGACTTTTTAGCTTCATGCGCACGGTGGCAGAGTTGCGACCGCCCCGGCTGTATTCGGTTTTCAGGACGACCATGGGGTCCTTGCCGTGCATGATGACGTTTCCAGCGCGGATTTCTTGAGCGATTTTCATAAGCTAAGTTGTTGCGGTTGTCGCTGTCAGCCAATGCTGTCAGCAAAGTTAGGCCGCAAGCTGCGGCGGAGCGTGATTTGCCCAACAAATGCGGCAAAGTCAGCAAAGCCCAAGATTTTACCGTTTTTTCAGAACGAAATCGACCAGTTGCGTGACCAGATCTGCTGTTTGCAACATACGAGCGCGTGCGGCCTGCATGGTTTGTGACCACTCATTGAGGTCGATCAAGTGCATGCTGGCATCACTTTGCCTGTCGGACGTGTTGTTCCAGGCGTGGTGAATCTCCCTCAGGGTGTCGCTGGCGTTCAGGGTATCCAAAAAGGCGTTCAGCTTGGCGCGGTGGGCATCGTCTTGCTGCGGGTAAATCTGCCATAGGAAGGGCTTACCGGCCCAAATGGCCCGAACCACAGAATCCTCACCGCGCACGCAGTTCAGGTCACAGGTCCACAGTAGTTGGTCGTATTCGACTTGTGTCAGAGTCGCCAGGTAGGACAAGCGGACCTGGCGCAGTGGTAGTATTTTTTTAACTGCAGCCTGCATGGCCGCCGCAGCGCGACCTGCGGTGATCAGCAATAGCGTTGGGCCGGGCAGGGCGTCGAGTTGTGCCAGTAGCGCAGATAAGGCACCTGGCTCATAGCAAAATAGTGATACCAGTCGTTCGCCCGCCCAGGGGATGCCGTGTTGCGTCAACCACTGCGCACGGAGGTCGTTTTGAAAAAATGCCTGTTGGCGGTCCATCAGGTCGGATTCGCGCAACAAACCGCCGGTGCGCTCAGAGAATCCAGGGTAAAAGAAATGCTTGGTCCCCCCTCGCGCCGGCCCATTCATGACGGGTGAGGTTAGTCCATGGGAACGTTCTACATAGGCCTCGGCGGAAAGGTATTCCAGGTTGATCCACACTGGATGGAGTTGCTCATTATTGCCGATAGTCCCCGTGGAATATGCGTAAGCAGCTATGAATTCAGTAGCAATATTACAACCGAAACCTTCGACCCAGACCTGGGCGGGCGTCAGCTTGGTCAGCATGGCCGCATCGCGGGACAGCGCCCACGGCAGCACCTGCACGCCGGGCCAGTCTCCGTTCAGCGCACCGGGAGCGATCCATTGCAGCGCCGAGCTGTCGTCTACCCACAGGCGCACCGCGTGTCCTCGTGACGCCAGATCAGCGCTCAATCGCCAGCACACACCTATGTCTCCGAAGTTGTCGATCACCTGGCAAAACACGTCCCACAGCATGGGCTGGAGTGGCGGTAGCGTGTTGTGGGGCTGCATGCAGTGATTGTCCACCGGCGCAAAGAAAGGACAATAGCGTCCCATGTCTGAATCCCATTCTGAAGCCCTGCTGCGTGAAGTGGCCGCCTTGCCGTCGTTGCCGGGCGTGTACCGCTACTTTGACGCACAGGATCAGTTGCTCTATGTGGGCAAAGCCATCAGCCTGAAGAAGCGGGTTTCAAGCTATTTTCAGAAGAACCATGGCGGGACCCGGACTGGCCACATGGTGAGCAAAATTGTGCGCATGGAGACCACCGTGGTGCGCTCCGAGGCAGAGGCCCTGCTGCTGGAAAACAACCTGATCAAGACGCAGAATCCTAAATACAACATTCTGTTTCGGGATGACAAGAGTTATCCTTATCTCAAGATGACCGGTGTTTCGTCAACAGCCAAGTTGCTCACCGACGGTCCAGTCGCACCGGTTGCCGCCCAATTTTCTCGGGTGTCCTACTACCGCGGCGGTGTCGAGAAAAAGCATCGTTACTTTGGACCCTATCCAAGTGCCTGGGCGGTCAAGGAAGCGATTTTGCTCATGCAAAAGGTGTTTCGTCTGCGTACTTGCGAAGATCCGGTATTCAATAACCGCAGCCGACCATGCTTGTTGTACCAGATCAAGCGCTGTTCAGCTCCCTGCGTCGGCCATATCTCCGCCCAGGACTATGCCAATGACGTCGCTGATGCCGAAAAGTTTCTGCGTGGCGATGCACAAGGTGTGATGAAGCACCTGGAAACTCGCATGATGGCGCACGCCGACAAGCTGGAGTTTGAGCAGGCAGCCGAGTTGCGCAACCAAGTGGCGGCATTGTCCAATGTGTTGCACCAGCAGTCCATGGACAACGTGGAGGACCGAGATGTCGACATTCTTGCAGTCAAGGTTCAGGGGGGCAAAGCCTGCGTGAATCTGGCCATGGTGCGTGGCGGCCGGCATCTGGGCGATCGGCCGTATTTTCCGGTGCATGTGGAAGATGCGGCAGGCTTGACGGATGACAACCAGACCGACGATGAGGCGGACTCGCCCGCGCCACAGGTAGTGGCCGAAATTCAGGTGCTAGAGGCATTTCTGTCACAGCACTATATTGACGTGCCCATGCCACCTACGCTGATCGTCAGCGAACCGGTCAGCAAGCATCTGCTCAAAATGTTGTCCGAGCAGGTGGGTTTCAAGGTTACGGCAATACACCAGCCGCGCGAGCAACGCCGGGCGTGGCTGGATATGGCACAGACCAATGCCGCACTGCAACTTGCGCGCTTGCTGGCGGAAGAGGGCTCGCAGCAGGCACGTACCCGAGCACTGGCTGAGGCTTTGGACTTGACGCTGGAAAACCTGGAAGCATTGCGGGTGGAGTGTTTCGATATTTCGCACACCGCCGGAGAAGCCACACAGGCCTCGTGCGTGGTGTTTCACCACCACAAGATGCAAAACGCAGAGTACCGCCGCTTCAACATTGATGGCATCACCCCGGGCGACGATTACGCCGCCATGCGTCAGGTGTTGACCCGACGGTACAGCAAGGTGGCAGAGGCCTTGAACGAAGCCAAGCACGCGGGCCAAGCCCCGGCCGGGAACGGTCGATTGCCTGATTTGGTGCTGGTGGACGGGGGAAAGGGACAGGTCGCGATGGCGCGCGAAGTGTTCGAGCAGCTGGGGCTGGATCTTTCCCTGATCGTCGGCGTGGAAAAAGGTGAGGGCCGCAAAGTAGGTCTGGAGGAATTGGTGTTCGCTGATGGGCGCGACAAGGTCTACCTGGGTTCGGATTCTGCGGCCCTGATGCTGGTGGCCCAAATACGCGACGAGGCGCACCGGTTTGCCATTACCGGAATGCGCGCTCAGCGTGCCAAGGTCCGCGTGGGTGGTGGCAAGCTCGAAGAGATTGCGGGAGTTGGCCCCAAGCGACGTGCCCGTCTTTTGCAGCGTTTTGGTGGCGTGCGTGGGGTTACATTGGCCAGCGCGGAAGACATTGCCACGGTGGAGGGTATTTCCAGGGAGTTGGCTGAAGAAATTTACCGGGCCCTGCACTAGGCGTGCCACAATCAGCCGATGTTTTTGACCATCCCCACCATCATGACGTGGACGCGCATTTTCGCGATCCCCCTGATTGTGGGCGTCTTCTATCTACCCGAGACAATGGCATCGCAGCCTGAGAAGAATCTCATTGCCACAGTGATGTTTGTGGTGTTTGCTGCAACCGACTGGCTGGATGGTTACCTGGCCCGCAAGCTGAACCAGACGTCGTCCTTTGGTGCCTTCCTCGACCCGGTTGCAGATAAATTTTTGGTATGTGCGTGTGTGCTGGTGCTGGTGCATTTGCAACGCGCTGACGTGTTTGTAGCGCTGATCATTATTGGGCGGGAAATTGCAATTTCTGCCCTGCGCGAGTGGATGGCGCAGATTGGTGCTTCCAAGAGTGTGGCGGTGCACATGATTGGCAAGCTCAAGACCGTTGTACAAATGGTTGCAATTCCTTTTCTGTTGTTTGATGGCTTGTTGTTTGGTGTGGTCCATACGCATCTTTTGGGTGTTTGGCTCATCTGGGCTGCGGCGATCCTTACGATCTGGTCCATGGTCTATTACCTGCAAAAAGCTCTACCCGAAATTCGCGCGCGGGCGAAGTAGTCTATTCAGGTTTGATGCGTTGGTTCGTCGTGTTCCGGTAAATTTTTTGCCAGGTTGCATAGCACATTTTTTCTTGAATTTGACCCTCAATTTGGCCTCCAAATGGGACTAGAATCTGGCTCCCACTGTTGTAATGCTGCATGGCATATTGACATGTTGAGGACCGGTGGTTGTAATGGGTCGAGCAGGCAAGACTGCTGTCAAAGTAATGATGACGCGGGGTCAGATCCCGTTTGCACAATGTGCAGAGTTCTGAGTTTTGTGTCAGCTGACAATAAGATTTGAAGAGACAATTCGTTAAATTCTGCTTCCACACAAGGGGTAAATGTGAATAAGACCGAACTGATAGAGCACATTGCGAAACATGCTGATATCTCCAAAGCTGCTGCGACGCGCGCTTTGGAGTCCACCATTGGTGCGGTGAAGACGACCCTTAAAAAGGGGGGCTCTGTTTCGTTGGTTGGTTTTGGTACATTTGCTGTTGGAAAAAGGGCTGCGCGCACGGGCCGCAACCCTCGAACTGGCGCTGCGATTAAAATCAAGGCCGCCAAGGTTCCGAAGTTCCGTCCTGGCAAAGCATTGAAAGATGCCCTGAATTGATTTTTGGTTTAAGGCGGGGTGATTAGCTCAGTTGGTAGAGCGGCGCCTTTACACGGCGTAGGTCGGCGGTTCGAGCCCGTCATCACTCACCACCCCCCACAAAGCAAAGGCGAACATGGATGTTCGCCTTTTTTGTTTTTTCTTGGAGATATAGCGCATGTTCGAATTTGTTCGCAAGCACACGAAGGTAATCATGATCCTCATGTTCTTGATGATCATTCCCGCATTTGTATTGGTCGGTGTGGATGGGTTCAAGAGCATCAGAGCGGGCGGAGATGCCGTTGCGACCGTAGGAAACCATAGCATCACACAGGGCGAATGGGACGCTGCCCACAAGAGTGAGGTAGATCGGTTGCGTGCGACAGTACCGAATATGGATGCAAAGATGTTGGACTCGCCTGAAGCGCGTTATGTCACGCTTGAGCGTCTGGTGCGCGATCGCGTGTTGTCGGAGGCAGTGCAGGACTCGCGCTTGAGCACATCAGATGCACGGCTTGCGCGAGAGTTGCAGCAAAGTCCGACCATTGCTGCACTGCGTCGCCCGGACGGTACGATTGACATCGAACGCTACCGCCAATTGGCTGCGAATCAGGGGTTGACCACTGATGGTTTTGAAGCACGTGTTCGTACTCAGTTGTCGCAGCGGCAGGTGGAGGCGGGGTTGGTCGCGACGGCTTTTTCTCCAACCGAGTTGGCTGAAGTGTCGTTGAACGCGTTCTATGAGCGCCGTGAAGTGCAACTCGCGAGATTTAATCCAGCGGACTACACAGCGAAGATTGTCCCTAGTGATGCCGAAATTGAGACCTACTATCAGGCAAACCCCACACAGTTTCAGGCACCTGAACAAGCGACCATCGAGTATGTAGTGCTGGATCTTGACACGGTTAAGAAATCCATTGTGCTCAATGAGCAGGATCTGAAAACCTACTATGAGCAAAACGTGGGTCGATTGAGTGGCAAAGAGGAGCGTCGGGCGAGTCACATTCTGATTAATGCACCCAAGGAGATGGCGGCAGATGACCGCAAGAAGGCCCGTGAGCGCGCTGATTCTGTTCTCGCACAGGTTCGCAAGGCGCCTGACACGTTTGCTGATATTGCACGAAAGAACTCCCAGGATGCAGGTTCTGCACCCAATGGAGGGGATCTCGACTACTTTGGCCGTGGCGCCATGGTGAAGCCTTTTGAGGACGCAGCGTTTGCCTTGAAGAAGGGAGATATCAGTGATGTGGTTGAATCCGATTTCGGATTTCATGTCATCAAAGTAACGGATATCAAGGCACCCAAGCAGCGTAGTTTTGAAGAGTTACTGCCTCTCATTGAATCGGATTTGAAGACGCAACAAGCTCAGCGTAAATTTGCTGAGACGGCGGAGGCGTTCACTAATGGTGTGTACGAACAATCTGATAGTCTGAAGCCGATTGCCGAACGCTTGAAACTTGATGTCAAAGTGGCATCGGATTTGCAGCGTCATGTCGGCCCAGGTGTAAAGGGCGTGCTGGCAAACCCGAAGCTTTTGGCGGCCATTTTTAGCCCGGATTCTTTGGAGAAAAAGCGCAATACCGAAGCCATCGAAGTTGCCGTCAATCAGTTGGCTGCGGCGCGTATTACCCAATACTCCGCCGCAAGGACTCGTCCGTTGACCGAGGTTCGCGCGAATGTTAAAGATCGCCTAGTTGCGACTCAGTCTGCCGAGATGGCAAAGAAAGAGGGTGTTGATAAGCTTTCCTCCTGGAAAACTACAGCGCCGACCAATCTTCCCGCTTCGGTGGTTGTGACCCGCGAGGGTGCCCAAGTTGTTCCTGCTCAGGTGCTGGACGCCGTGCTTTTGACCGATGCAACGCATCTGCCAGCATGGGTTGGTATTGATATGGGCGTACAAGGTTATACCGTGGCTCGGGTTAACAAGGTGATGTCACGCAGCGTACCGGTTGCGGCAACTGCCGATCAAGAACGCAAGCAGTATGCGCAGTGGGTTGCAAATGCGGAAAATCAGGCGTACTACAAAATGCTGACTGGACGATTCAAAGTTCAGATCAAAGCCCAGCGACCAGTTCGAACTGCTTTGGGACAACAAAGCTCGCAGGAATAGTTTGAAACACCCGCTATAATCTAGCGCTTACGGTGGCTGTAGCTCAGTTGGTAGAGTCCAGGATTGTGATTCCTGTTGTCGTGGGTTCGAGCCCCATCAGCCACCCCAAGATATATATGAAGAGCCTGACATCTTACGGAT
>CAIYDK010000370.1 GCA_903924955.1 uncultured beta proteobacterium
AAAGATCTTCAATATACCCATATAGTTAACCATACGATCAGGAAACATTTGTTACAGCTGTTGTATTCCGGACACCAACGGTACGATTATTTTTTGGAGCAAACCTTTGCAGACTTTTCCATTTTTCGCACGCTTTGGGTGGACTTCGATGCGCGCATTAGGTGCTTTGGGTGCCATTCTGGTCGCGGGTTGCGCCGGCCCAACGCAAGGATCCCCCACCTTGTCATCGGTCGAGTTGAGCATTTTTTCTATCAACGACTTTCACGGCCACATTCAGTCAAATTTACCCACTCCGCTGTCCCCACGCCTGCCCGACTCTCAAACCGGTGAACTGAAGGCCCAGGCCGCCGGCGGGGTTGCCTATCTGGCCACCGTGCTGGACAAACTACGCAGCCAACGCAAAAACCAGGTGTTCGTCGCTGCTGGGGACTTGGTGGGTGCCTCGCCCCAGATGTCTTCTTTATTGAAGGATGAGCCCACACTCTCCGCGCTGGGGGAACTGGGGTTGGACGTTTCGGCGCTGGGCAACCATGACCTGGACGCTGGATTGCCTGAGCTTCTACGAAAGACAAGGGGTGAATGTGCCACTGCCGGCTGCGCCTGGCCCGAATTCAAGGGGGCCAGTTTTCCGTATCTGGCGGCCAATATGTTCGAGACCGAGAGTGGCAAGCGTGTGCTGCCTAGCCACATCATCAAGGATGTTGGCGGCTTCAGAATAGCGTTTGTAGGTGCCGTGACCCGCGATGTACCGAAGGTCATCATTCCCAAGAGCATTGTCGGTCTGCGCTTTGCCGATGAGGCCGACACGCTCAACGCCCTGGTGCCCGAGTTGCGCGCCGCGGGTGCGCAGGTGCTGGTGGCCATCATGCACGAAGGCGCCATGTTTGAGGGCGCAGCCAATGACCCCAGCTATGCGTGTACGGGGCTCAAAGGCCGTGGCGTAGACATTGCCAAGCGGCTTGACCCGGCTTACGCCATCATCATCAGCGGCCACACGCACCAAGCTTATACCTGCAAGATCGACGGCCGGTTGATGGTGCAGGCGGGCAGCTTCGGCGGCTGGCTGACCGAAAGTCGCCTGACGCTGGATGCCAACGGCGCGGTACTGGATGCGCAGGCCGTCAACCACCCCGTCTTGCAAGGCATTTATGCGCCCAACCCGGCATTTGTTGCCCTGGTGCAGCGGGCTGCGGCGTTGACGACTGCGGCGCGTAACAAACCGGTGGCGAACCTGACCCGCGGCGCAACCCGCACAGCGACGGCTCCTTTTGGTGATTCATCGCTGGGTAATCTGGTGGCCGATGCCCATTTGGCCTATGCCAAAAAGCGCGGTGCAGTCGATATGGGCATGACCAATTCAGGAGGGATTCGGGCGGACCTGACGGTGGAGCCGGGCCGCACGGTGACCTTGAGTGACTTGTTCGCCATTCAGCCCTTTGGCAATGATCTCATTACATTGACCGTGACAGGTGCGCAGTTGCGGGAGATGATTCGCAGGCAACTACCCAAACGGCCTGGTGCCGCAGTGTTGCAAGTCTCAAACAACCTGCGCTACCAATGGAGCCAGGCCGAAGGGGCCGATGCAGTGCTGGAATCCATCACCTTCGAGGGCAAGTCGTTAGATATGGCGCGCGACTACCGGGTCGTTGTCAACACCTTCATGGCTGAAGGCGGCAATGACCTCAACGTGTTCAAGCAAGGGCGTGACCGGTTGACGGTAGGGCCTGATATTGACGCGTTTGAAGAGTGGCTACGCGAGAATCCCAACGCGATGGACCAGATTGAACCCGGCCGCATCATTCGCAAGTGATCAGGGCACCAGTTCATACAGAGCCGACCCATCTGCGTTGTCCTTGATCAAACGAATTTTAGGGTGTCCGTCAAGGTAGCGCTGGGCCTTGCTGGCTGATAAAAAGGTCAGGCGCACCCCCGGTACCGGCGCAATGTGCCAGTTTCCATCAGCACTGGGGTTGACTTGCTTGTTGGCAGACAACATATCCATCATGCGCAGGTATTCGATGAGCACCTGACGGTTCTCCTCAGGCGCTTCAAGCACCACTTTACTGGCGTTCAGTCCCGGAAAGTTGCCACCACCAAACGCTCGATAGTTATTGGTGGCAACAATGAATTTGGCATCGTGCTGGACCAACTGACCTTGGTAGCTCAGGTTCTTGACCCGGTGCGCAGTGGGTGAAATCATTTTTCCATTCGCGTCGTAACGGGCGGGCTGTGTGACATCAAATTCATAGGTCACACCGTCCAGCGTGTCAAAGTTGTAGGAGCGAAACCCGTCATTCAGCAGCAACTGTTGTGCATCTCCCTTGGGGTCGATCTGGTTGAACTGCCCGGCTGACATTTCAATCCACTCCCGCACCTCGGCACCGGTGAGCAACATGGCCTTGAGCGTGTTGGGGTAGACATAAAGGTCCGCCACGTTTTTGATGGCCAAGGGTCCGGCGGGAATGTCGGTGTAGTAGTCCCAACCCTGACGTCCACCGGTCTTGAACGGCGCCGCCGCTGAGAGCACCGGGTACTTCTCGTAGTCCGTGCCCTGCATGGCGCGCTTGACGTAGGCAATCTGGGCGTTGGACACCACCTGCACGGACGGATCGTCGCCCACCAGCGCAAAGTAGCTGTAGATGGGTGCACTGCTGAAAGCCACCTTGTTGCGGACGTATTCCAGTGTGGCGGCGTGCACGTCGCCCAGGGTCTGCTCCACCATGGCGTCAGCCTCGGCGACTGACTTGCGGGTTGTGCGATCAAAAATCGGCCGGATAGAGGCCCGACTGTCCACAACCTTCCACTGCCCACCGGCATTGTCCAGTGAGAAATCAATCACCCCCAGATGGTCACCCCAACGCCCCGGCATGACGGCGGCCACGCCGTTAATGGTGCCACGCTCCAGGTTGACCTTGGGGTGCCGGGCGAATGACTGGCTTGGAAACTCGGCGTGGGAATGTCCAAACAAGACCGCATCAATGCCCGCAATCTCGGTCAGTGGACCCACCGCATTTTCGCTGAATGCGGCCACGGCCCCCTTTTCAAAACCAGCGTGGGGAATGGCAATGACCAGTTGAGCGCCCTGGGCACGCATGAGCGGGACATATTTCTTGGCAGTCTCCAGTACATCACGGGCAATCACCTTGCCATCGAGATTGCCTTTGTCCCACAACATGATTTGGGGCGGTGCGAAACCAATGACACCGACCTTGATGCTATGGGTCTTGCCCTGGGCGTCTACCAGTTGCCGGTCTAACAGTACATAGGGCATGAAGGCGTGTTTGGCCTGTTCAGAATCGCGATCTTTGTCATCCACATAGATATTGGCGTTGACATAGGGGAAGTTGGCCCCTTTCAGCGACCGGCGCAAAAAATCCAGCCCGTAATTGAACTCGTGGTTGCCAATGTTGGCCGCGTCATAGCCCAACTGGTTCATGACCCGGTATGCGGGATGGACCTCACCGTCTTTCAAGGGTTTGACCTTGGCCACATAGTCGCCCATGGGGTTGCCCTGCAGCAAGTCGCCGTTGTCAAACAGAAGGCTGTTGGGGGCCTCGGCGCGTGCGGCTTTAATCAATGAAATGGCGCGTGCCAAACCATATTGATCGGTCGTCTTGTCCTGGTAATAGTCGTAACTCAACAGGTTCATGTGTACATCGGTGGTCTCCAGAATCCGCAGGCGCACTTCTGCGCCCTGCCCTGCGCTACACAGCAGCAGTGCGATACACCCCACCCCGATAGCCCGCACAAACCCGAAGCCGTTCACCAAACGATTGCGCATTGAAATCTCCTGTTCACTTGTGTGCCTTCGGCCATGCGCGACTGTAACCAATCCGACCATCCGACTAATCTATTTCCGATAAAGTGAGGTCATGACATCCCAACTAGCTGACCCGCACCCCGATGGCGACACGGTGCAAAGGCTTCCGACATCGAAGACTGACCTGTTCATTTCATTTTCTGTTCTGGCGTTGCAGGGTTTCGGCGGCGTACTGGCCATCGTGCAACGTGAGTTGGTGGAGAAAAAACAATGGCTCACCCGTGAAGAGTTTCTGGAAGACTGGGCCGTTGCCCAGATATTGCCAGGGCCCAATGTAGTCAACCTGTCGCTCATGATTGGTGACCGGTATTTTGGTTTTGCCGGTGCCTTGGCGGCTTTGGCTGGCATGTTGACGTTTCCGTTGGTGATTGTGCTGGCGCTGGCCGCGCTCATGGGCGGCGTTGCTGACGTTCCTGCAGTGCAAGGGGCCTTGCGGGGAATGGGGGCAGTCGCGGCCGGGCTTATTGCAGCGACCGGCATCAAGTTGATAGCAGCGCTTAAGCGGAACCCTATGGGGCTGGCCGTGTGCTGGGGCCTGGCGGTGCTGAGCTTTGTCGCTATTGCGCTGTTGCGATTGCCTTTGATCTTGGTCTTGCTGGGCGCGGGTAGCGTGGCCTGCATTTGGGCCTACCGGCAGCTTGGCATTTCGCAAGCCGAGAACGCCACGCCATGACGTCCACTTTTTCAGGTGCCGATTGGTTGGCTTTGCTGGCGCACTTCATGTCGCTCTCGTTGCTGGCGATTGGTGGCGCCATCACCACGGCCCCCGAGATGCACAGCTACCTGGTCAATGACAAAGCCTGGTTGACCGATAGCCAATTCACCTCGTCCATCGCGCTGGCCCAAGCAGCACCTGGCCCTAACGTGCTGTTTATCGCACTGCTGGGCTGGAATGTGGGCATGAATGCGGGCGGAGGCATGGGCGCTGGGCCCTACGCCTGGTGGCTGGCACTGGCCGGAGTCGGTATTGCCATGATCGGAATTTTGCTTCCCAGCACCACGCTGACGTTCGCCGCGGCGCGGTGGGGTCACCGCAACCGCGAATTGCGCGCGGTGCGGGCCTTCAAGCAGGGTATGGCCCCCATCGTCATTGCCCTGCTGATTGCGACGGGCTGGATTTTGGCATCTAGCCAGGGCAGCCCGGTAGAGCATTGGCAGCTCTGGTCACTGACTGCCATCACGGCGCTACTGGTGTGGCGCACCAAGTTGCACATGCTGTGGCTACTGGGCACGGGTGCCATATTGGGTGCGCTGGGCTTTGTCTAATTAGCGTGGGCTCTCGAAGAAAACGTAGTTCGATGCGTAATCGCTGATTTCGAAGTAAACCTTCTTCTCGCCGGGGTCGGCCACCATGTTGAGATTTTCGTCCAGCACGCCGTAGCCGTAGCGGTAGGGGCGCGGTTTGTTGTCTTCGGTGCCCATAGCAGTACTGAGCTTGTCGATCTTGATGAAGCGGCGAACCAGTTTGTCGCCCGCATAAATCTCCAGCACGCCGTTGGTTCCGGTCCAGTTCTGGATGTCGCGGCTGATCTTGTTTTGCTGCTCCTGGGTGCAACCCATCAGAAGAAATAAGACGCTAGCCCCCGTCAACACTGCGCGAGCAGCTATCATTTTAGTAGTAACCATGATTGATCCTTAAACGGTACGCTGGCGCAAGGCCTCGTACAAACACACGCCGCTAGCCACCGACACGTTCAAACTTTCGACCGCACCGCGCATGGGAATGCTGACCAGGGCATCGCAAGTCTTTGCCGTCAACTGGCGTATGCCGGCGCCCTCGGCGCCCAGCACCAGGGCCACTGGGCCTTTGAGGTCAGTCTGGTACAGCGTAGCGGGTGCCGCGTCGCTGGTGCCAATGATCCAGATACTGCGCTCCTTCAACTCGTTGAGGGTGCGCGCCAGATTGGTCACCATGAAATACGGAACGGTTTCGGCCGCGCCACTGGCCACCTTGGCCACCGTGGCATTGATGCCTGCCGCGTGGTCTTTGGGGGCGATGACGGCATGCACACCCGCGCCATCCGCCACGCGCAGGCACGCACCCAGGTTGTGCGGGTCGGTCACACCGTCCAGCACCAAAATAAGGGGCTGGGTGCGTTGCTCGGGCGGCAACTCCGCATTGGCGGCTTCAAGGTCTTCCAGCAATTCATCCAGCGAATGCACTTGGGCAATGGCCTGCACGCGAGCCGCAATGCCCTGGTGACCATGACCGCCACACATCTTGGACAGACGCGCGCCATCCGACTCAATCAGCTTGACCCCGGCCTCAGTAGCGCGGTCCAGAAACTGGCGCATACGGGCATCGCGCCGGGTCGGCTCAAAATAAATTTCAATAATGGATTGGGGTGCCGTCTTGAGACGCACGCCCAGGGCATGGAAGCCGAAAAGAACTTTGGGTGAAGACATGTTGTGATTATCAGGGCAAGGAGCCTGGGCGGCAGAGCGTGCTGCGTAGGTAAAGGAGGAGCCCGCGCAGCGGGCGGGGGACACGGAGCAGAACGCTCTGTCGCCCAGACTCCTCAGACCAGTCTGCCCGCCTCAATGGTGATGCGCCGGTCGCAACGCTCGGCAATGGCGCGGTCGTGGGTGACCAGCACCAGCGTGGTGCCTTGCTCCCGGTTCAGGTCAAACATCAGTTTCATGATGGTCTCGCCGGTGGCAAAGTCCAGACTGCCGGTTGGCTCGTCGGCGAGCAAAACGGCGGGGTGCACCACAAATGCACGCGCCAGGGCCACGCGCTGTTGTTCGCCCCCACTCAGAACCTTGGGGTAGGAAGTCAGCCGTTGCGACAGACCGACTCGCGCCAGCATCTCGGTGGCGGCTTTTCTGGCGTCTTTGCGTCCACCCAGTTCCAGCGGCAGCATCACGTTTTCAAGCGCTGTCAGGTTGCCCAGCAACTGAAAGCTTTGGAACACAAAGCCTACCTTGCTGGCCCGCAGACCAGCCCGGTTGTCTTCGTCCAAAGCGAACAGATCGGCTCCAGCCAGGCGAACCGTGCCGCTGGTGGGCGTATCCAGGCCCGCAATGATGGACAAGAGCGTGCTTTTACCCGAGCCGGATGCGCCGACAATGGCGGCAGTCTCCCGCGCATTGAGGGCAAAGTCGATATCGCGCAAAATCTCCAGGGTGCCGGTGGAATCGGTTACCGATTTACAAACGTGCTCAACAGAAATAATTACTTCACTCATGGGTCTCTCTTTGATTCGACGACACTGTATCGCGCTTGGCGTGTTTTCCACCCTTGCGGGGACTTTCCCTGTCTGGGCGGCACAACCGCAAGGCCGTAACGCAACCATTCTGGTGGTTGGGGACTCTTTAAGCGCCGAGTATGGCCTCAAACGCGGCAGCGGCTGGGTGGCGCTGATGGAACAACGTCTGGCGCAAGAAAATGGGGTGGCCAAAGTCATCAATGCCAGCATCAGTGGTGACACCACATCAGGCGGGCGTTCGCGCCTGGCGGCGTTGCTGACGCAGCACCAGCCCATGCTGGTCATCATTGAGCTGGGGGGCAATGACGCACTGCGCGGCTTGCCCTTGCAGATGACACAGGACAATTTGCAGGCAATGACGGTGGCCGCCCAGAGCGCAGGTGCCAAGGTGCTGCTGATCGGCATGCAAGTGCCACCCAATTACGGGCAGGACTACGCCAACCGGTTTACTGCCACCTTTGCTACGGTGGCAAAAGCCAACAAAGCCGCGCTGGTGCCGTTTATGCTGAAAAACGTGGCGGATGGGCCAGATCCGCAGCGTCTGTTTCAAAACGACCGCATTCACCCCAACGAATTGGCTCACCCCATCATTTTGAACAACGTGTGGCCCACCATCAAGAAACTGATTGCATGAGTTTGACTATTTTGAACGCGGCTGAAGTGTTGGCCCAACTTGGCAGCTACGACACCATCATTGACGCACGCAGCGAGGGCGAGTTTGCGCTCGACCATTTGCCCGGCGCGGTGAACTGGCCCACACTGAACGATGAAGAGCGCGTGCTCGTTGGCACGATGTATGTGCAGGTGAACCAATTTGAGGCGAAAAAGCGGGGGGCGGCTATTGCCGCCCGCAATATTGCCAGCCATATTGAGCACCACGTCATTGACAAGCCCAGAGACTGGAAGCCCTTGGCCTACTGCTGGCGCGGCGGCAAGCGCAGCGGCTCACTGTCGCTCATTCTGGACCAGATCGGCTTTCGCGTGACACTGGTGGAAGGCGGCTACAAGGCGTTTCGGGCGGCGATGCTGGTTGACATTCCCCGTCAGGTGGGGCGGCTGAATTTCGAGGTAATTTGCGGCACAACCGGTTCTGGCAAAACCCGGTTGCTGCAGGCGCTGGCTTTGGCGGGCGCACAGGTGCTGGATCTGGAAGCCCTGGCCAGCCACCGAAGTTCAGTGCTGGGTGCCATTCCGGGACAGCCCCAGCCCTCACAAAAGCACTTCGATTCTCTGGTGTGGGATGCACTGCGCAAGTTTGACCCTGCCCGCGTCGTGTATGTCGAAAGCGAGAGCAAAAAGGTCGGCAATGTGTCCATTCCAACCGCACTGGTGGAGCGCATGCGCGCTAGCCCCTGCCTGGATTTGACGCTTCCCATGCCAGAACGCGTGGGCTTGCTTATGGAAGACTACGACTTCTTTGTCCAGGACCCTGCACATTTTTGTGAGCGGCTGGATGTGCTGACTGAACTACGCGGCAAGGCGGTTGTCAACGCATGGAAGCAGCAGGTTGGGGCCGGCGAAGTAAGTTGCGTTGTGCACGATTTGCTCACGCAACACTATGACCCGGTGTATTTGCAGTCCATGCAGCGCAACTTTGCCCAGTACGGAACGGCACGCGCCATTGCGCCAAGCAACCGTTCTATTCAAGCCATGCAACGACTGGCATTAGAAATATTGGAGCAACCGCAGCACGAAACCACGACACCGCAACTTTAGCTTGGGCTGGTATCGGATATTGGCGGGGTCTCGCCAGCAGACTCGTCGTCTTGTGGAGCATCTCCTTCCCCCGGGCCATGGATTTTTCGCTCGTTCTTTTCCTTCAACTTTTCTTCTTTTTTCTTCTTCTTCGCCAGTTCTTTCTGACGTTTTTCGTATCCGTAATTGGGTGTTGCCAAGGTGTACTTTCTGTAGTTGCCAACACTTTACCATTTAAGCGTCAGTCATTAGCCGATTCAGGGTGCCAATCTACGGCTCCGCGGTAGGCATGCCAGCTCGCATACCCCAATATTGGCCCCGTGACCAGCAGGCCCAGTCCCCAGGGCAGTAGCAGTGACACCATCACAATGGCGGTGATCAGAATCCCCCAAAGCAGCATGACACCCGTGTTATGAAAAATAACCTCAATACTGGTGATGGCCGCCGAAATGGCATCTGTATCTCTGTCCAGAATCATCGGTATGGACACGACGGCCACCGAAAATACGCCCACAGCAAACGCACTGCCCACAATGGCATAGGCAACCACGAACTCCCAGTTTTCTGGATTGAACACGGCTTGCATCACACTGCTTGTGGACGGCATGCCGGTATTGAAGAACACGGCAAATACCAAGAGCGATGCGCGTCCCCAGAGTAACTCCAGCACCGTGATAACCAATAGCAGGAGTCCCATGCTGCGTATATGCGACTTCCAGCACGTCAGGGAATCACGCAACCTGGGATTCGTGCCCAATTCGCGTTGGCGGCCAACCTCGTACAGACCCATAGCGAGAAACGGACCCAGCAGCAGGCACCCCGACGCAATCGACATGGTGTACTCGGGCCTTGAATGAAACACCGTTCGAACAACTGCGGACATCAGCCAAAAGCAGAACCCGTAGAACGCGCTGATACCGAGGTGCGTACGCGTATCCTGCCAACCATCAGCCAGCCATTTCAAAAGATCCCTTGGGTGCAGGGGTCGTATGGTTTTTTGGGGTGCCTCCGAAGGGGGAGGAACATAAGGGGGTGGCTCAGAAGTTTGAAATGATTGACTCATGTCAAGAGCTTAACGCCTACACCCCTCCGATCCTATTCAGGAAAACACTGTGTTACTGCAATATTTGTAGCGCTTGCGCAATATCTGCCTGCAAATCTTCGACGGCCTCCAGTCCGATGGAGAAGCGCACCAGCGTGCCGCGCGCTATGTAGGTGGGCCACTCAGTTCGCATGGAGGCCAAGTCGTAGGGGACGACCAGGCTGATGGGACCACCCCAGCTATAACCCAAGCGAAACAGTTTCAGTGCATCGCAAAAGGCATCAACCTGAACCTGGCTGTAGCAGGGATCAATCACCACGCTGAACAAGCCTGCAGCCCCACCCGGACCGCTCTTGCACAGGGTTTTCCAATTCGCATGGCCTGGTGAGTCGCCTAGCGCGGGATGCAAAACCTGCACCAGGGCGGGCTGGGCATTTGCCCACTGCGCCAATATACGTGTGGCCTCGTCATGCGCGCGGTAGCGTAGTTCTATGCTTGGAAGTGCCCGCAGCACGGCCTCAGCATCGTTGGCGCCAACGCCCAATCCCAACCGCATATGTGCCAGCTTGATCCGAAGGTGCAACCCGGAATCCCGGGTGATAACGCTGCCCATCAGCACATCACCACCGCCGCTGGGGTACTTGGTCAGGGCGTGGGCTGAAATATCAACGCCCAGAGGGACATCGTCGTCCGGCAACAAGTTAAAGGGTGAAAAAGCCAGTCCTGCTCCCCAGGTGTTGTCAAGCGCAACCACTGCGCCCTTGCCTTTCGCAATACGCACCAGGGCGGGCAGATCAGGAAACTCCAGCGTCACCGAGCCCGCAGCCTCCACCCACACCAGTCGCGTGCGGCTCGACATTTTGGCGTCCAGGTCTGCCGGACTCATAGGGTCGTAATACTGGTGGGTGATGCCCCAGTTTTGGAGTTCACCCTCAGCTAAAGCCTTGTTCGGACCGTAGGCGTTATCGGGGATCAAAACTTCATCACCGTGCTTCAGAAGAGCCAAGGCTACCAGCGATACAGCTGCCAGCCCACTCGGAACCAACACGCACTGCAGGCCACCCTCTAGCGTGCACAGTCGCTCCTCAAGTGCATACGTCGTGGGTGTGCCGTGGAGGCCATAGGTATAGGCCGACTTGTCTTTCCACTCCCGACTGCGCATCGCTGCAACCGTTGGGAAAAACACCGTCGATGCCTTGAATACACCCGGTTGGGGCGCATCGAACCCGGGCGGTGGAACGTAGGGATGGTGGATGAGGGTTGTGATCGGCTGGTTCATTCAAGAAACCGTGAGGGTAGCAACTCGCCGCCGGACCGCCCCAAGGCGAGTTAGCCCCCTCGGGGGGCAGCGACCCGCATAGCGATGGAGCGTGGGGGCCATATCTAAACGCTCCATTTTTGAATCAGTTGCTCGGGGCGCAAGGCGTCGTAGCTCTCGAACGGCTGGTGAATCCAGGGGTTCGTTGGCAAAAACTCCACCGAATAATCAGGCGTAAAAATAGACAGCGCCTTGGTCCAGATGACGGCGCTGCGCAGTTCGGTGATGGGCGCGTAGTTATTCTTGAGCTGATGTATGACCGCGTTGAGCGTGTGGCCCGAATCGGCCAAATCATCCACCAACAAGACCTTGCCGGCAATTTCGCCCTTTGGCGTGGTGATAAACCGGGCAATATCCAGATTACCCTGAACCGTGCCAGCGTCCGACCGGTAGGAACTGGTGGACATGATGGCCAGCGGCTTGTCAAA
>CAIYDK010000371.1 GCA_903924955.1 uncultured beta proteobacterium
AGGTAAAGGCCGCTCAGGTTCAGTTTGCCGCCGCTGTGGGTACATCGGAGGAGGCTGTAGCCGAGGTGAACTACCGCCGCGCCACGGTGTCACCGCGCCGCAGAATCCTCCAGCGCTTCAGTGTCTACCCAGGCGGCATCCAGTTCCTGGTGGATATGCGCGGCGAGATGCAGCCCAGCCTTAAACAGGACAAGCGCCTGCTGGCGCTGGATGTGGAGATGGAGTACATGTTCTCCACCTGGTTCGACGTGGGCTTTCTGGACCTGCGCCGTATCAGTTGGGATTCGCCTGCGTCTCTGATCGAGAAGTTGATTCAGTACGAAGCAGTGCACGACATCAAGAGTTGGGCCGATGTAAAAAACCGCCTGGACAGTGACAGGCGTTGTTATGGGTTTTTTCACCCCCGCCTGCCGGGGGTTCCGTTGATTTTTGTCGAAGTGGCCCTGGTCGACCAGTTAGTCAGCACCATCACGCCGCTGCTGGATGAACTGGGGGCAGATGCTGATTTAAAGCGTGCCACCACGGCGATTTTTTACTCCATCAGCAATACGCAGGCGGGTTTGCGCGGTGTGAGCTTTGGCGACTCGCTGATCAAATGGGTGGTGGAAGCGCTCAAGGAAGAGTTTCCCAAGCTCAGGACCTTTGCAACGCTCTCGCCGATTCCCGGTTTTCGGGCGTGGTTGGGAAAGAATATTGCAGGCCTTCTTGAGACATTGGATGAAAAAGAGCTCTCCGCGCTGGGCCGAGCAGTGGGTTTCGAGCCCCCGGGTGCTGCGCACTTTCTGACGGCTATCGAGGCCAATTTGCAATTGTCGGAGAAATCTGTGGTGCGCCAGATGCTCATACGCTGTGCTGCGCACTACCTGGGGCAGGCCTTGGCGGACGGTAGGCCCATTGATCCGGTAGCGCGCTTCCACTTGGGCAACGGTGCCCGCGTGGAGCGCATTAACTGGGCTGCGGACCCGTCGGTTAAAGGGCTCAAGCAATCGTATGGACTGATGGTCAACTACCTCTACGACCTCAAACGCCTAGATAAACACCGTGCCCAATTGACGCAGGGCAAGATTGCGGTGTCTGGTGCCGTCCAGCAACTCTTCATTGGAGACTCGGACTAACTACTCCTCGAGTTTCAAAGCTGCAGGGAATCCATAAAAATAATTTTGCTTTGCCGAATACCAACAGGAGACAAAAATGACTTTGACCAGAAGAAACATGCTGCAGGCTGCCGGTGCCACAGCTTTAGGTGCTTTTATGGGCAGCACTTGGGCTCAGGCAGCCGGTGGACTGAAAATTTCGCACCAGTTCCCCGGTGGCACATTGACCGAGGGCGATTTCCGCGACCGACTGTGCCGCAAGTTTGCGATGGAGGTGGAAAAACGCACGGCCGGCGCACTGAAAGCTTCGGTCTACCCGGGCTCTTCACTGATGAAGACCAATGCCCAGTTCTCTTCCATGCGCAAGGGTGCACTGGACATGAGTCTGGTGCCGCTGTCCTACGCTGGCGGCGAGGTGGCTGAGACCAATATCGGTCTAATGCCGGCACTGGTCCCCAGCTACGAACAGGGCGCTGCCTGGAAGACGGCCGACGTGGGCAAGCTTCTGAGCAAGGTGCTCGACGACAAGGGCATCATGATTGTGAGCTGGATCTGGCAGGCCGGTGGTGTGGCCAGCCGTACCCGTCCCTTGCTGACTCCGGATGATGCCAAAGGGCTGAAGGTGCGCGGCGGCAGCCGCGAGATGGACATGATGCTCAAGCAGGCAGGTGCATCGGTCATCACCCTGCCATCCAATGAAATTTATGCCGCCATGCAGACCGGTGCCATGGATGCGGCCATGACGTCCAGCACCAGCTTCATCTCGTTCAAGCTCGAAGAAATCGCCAAGCACCTGACCTCGGGTCGCGACAAAACCTACTGGTTCATGTTTGAGCCGCTGATGATTTCCAAAGAGGTGTTCATCAAACTGCCCAAGGCCCAGCAGGATGTGGTGATGGCAGTAGGTGGCGAACTGGAAAGCTTTGCCCGTGATGCGGCCAAGGCCGACGACAAGGCTGCCGCTGAAATCTATGCCAAGGCGGGTGCCAAGGTCTACGACATGGACGAAGCCACACTGAAAAAATGGCAGGTTATTGCACGCGAAACGGCGTGGAAAGACTTCAATGACAAGAACGAATCCTGCGCCGGGCTGTTGAAGGCCGCGCAAAAGCTGCTATGAGCCATGCCATGGGATCTGGCGTGGTCATGGGCGTTATCGACCCCGATACGCCCGTGTTTTTGAGACCACTGGCGCGGTTGCTGCAATGGATCAACCAGGCCATGGTGATTCTGAGCATGGTGGCGCTGCTGGTGGCGTCACTGGTGTTGACCTATAGCGTGGTGTCGCGCTACGTGATGCAGGCGTCGACCGACTGGCAGGACGAGGCGGCTGTCTTCTGCCTGGTGGGCGCTACATTTCTGTGTGGCTCCTTCGTGCAGGCGCTTAGGGGCCACGTGGGCATTGAAGCCATTGCCGGCTGGCTGCCGGCCTGGATGAACCAGTGGCGGCTTGTGAGTGTGGACCTGATGGGTTTTATGTTCTGTACCTTCTTTTCCTGGAAGTCATGGGCGCTGTTCCATGAAGCCTGGGTGGAGCAGCAAACTACATCCTCCTCCTGGGCGCCTCCCTTGTGGATTCCCTACGGATTGATGGCCGCCGGCATGAGTCTGCTCAGCTTGCAACTGTTGGTGCAACTCAGTGCGCGCATCAACACCGTTCGCAAGAGCTTCTCGGGAGCGGGCGTATGAGCATGCTGTCTATGGGCTTGCTGTTCGGTGCGGTGACGCTGCTGTTCATGTTCTCGGGTGCACCCATTTCGTTTGCACTGGGTAGCGTGGCGGTACTGTTTATGTATTTGTTCATGCCGGCCTCGGCACTCAACACGGTGACCCAAAACGTGTACGAGGAGATGGCCAGCATTACGTTGCTGTCCATTCCGCTGTTTATCCTGAAAGGCGCTGCCATCGGGCGTTCGAGGGCGGGGCAGGACCTGTATGCCGCCATGCACGTCTGGATGGGGCGCATACCCGGTGGTCTGGGTATTGCCAACGTGTTTGCCTGTGCGCTGTTTGCCGCCATGGCGGGCTCCAGCCCGGCCACCTGCTCGGCGATTGGCAGCGCAGGCATTCCGGAAATGCGCAAACGGGGGTATTCACCCGGTTTTGCAGCCGGCATCATTGCGGCGGGCGGCACGCTGGGTATTTTGTTGCCACCCTCGGTGACCATGATTTTGTACGCCGTGGCGGCGGAGCAGTCGCTGGGCCGACTTTTCCTGGCGGGCATCTTTCCCGGTGTGTTGCTGGTTTTTATGTTCGCGGCCTATGCCGTGGTGCGTTACCGCAAGGAATACCGCCTGGCCGAGGCCGAGTTCAAGCGCACGGGCGCCGCGTCGGCCTTGCTGGAGCGTGAAACTTTTACTACGCGCCAGAAGTTCGAGATGTTGCCCCGCGTCGTACCGTTTGTCCTGCTGCTGATTGGCGTGATGGTGGCGCTATACGGTGGCTTTGCCACGCCCAGCGAGACGGCGGGACTGGGTGCCTTGCTGGCCCTGGTGCTGATTGCCGTAATCTATGGCGTCTGGCGCCCGCGTGATGTGGCCCCCATATTGAGTGCCACGCTGCGTGAGTCCACCATGCTGATGATGATCATCGGTATGTCGCTGTTGTTTTCTTATGTGATGAGCTTTCTGCACATCAGTCAGTCCACGGCAGAGTGGATTGTGGGCATGCAGCTCTCAAAATGGGTGTTGTTGGCAGCGATTCTGGTGATGGTGATTTTGCTGGGATTCTTTCTGCCCCCTGTTAGCATCATCCTCATGACCGCACCGATCATTCTTCCACCCCTCAAGGTCGCCGGGTTTGACCTGATCTGGTTTGGTGTGCTGATGACCATCGTGATGGAGACCGGGCTGATCCACCCACCGGTGGGCCTGAATATTTTTGTTATCAAGAACATTGCGCCGGACATCGCGCTCAAGGACATCATTTGGGGCGTTGTGCCGTTTGTGGTGCTGATGCTGTTGGCCGTGGTATTGATCTGCGTGTTTCCCGGCATTGCCACGGGACTGCCGGATGCCGTGATGGGCGTGGCTGCCGTCAAGCCATGACGGGCCATATTGCGTGCGCGTTGGCGGGGCCGCTGGCCACCGTGGAAATTGCGCATCCGGGCAAGCACAACGCCATGTCACGCGCCATGTGGCGAGAGTTGCGTGCGGTGTTTGAGCAAATTCAGCAGAATGAATCACTGACTGCTGTTGTTATCTACGGCAAGCAGCATTTTTGTGCGGGTGGTGATATTTCCGAGTACACCGGGTTTCGCTTTCAGGAAGGCAGTCTGCGCGACTTTCACGAGAACGATGTATGGGGCGGCTTGCAGGCAATGTTGACCTGCGACGTGCCCATCCTTGCCAAGATCGACGGCAACTGCATGGGGGCGGGGGTGGAAATTGCCAGTTGTTGCGACATCCGCATTGCCAGCGACCATGCGCGTTTTGGCGCGCCCATCGCCAAACTGGGTTTTCCGATGGCCCCGCGCGAAGCGGCGTTGGTCATGCGTGCCGTCGGGGAACTGACCGCGCGGGAGATGCTGCTTTCGGCAGCCGTTCTGGACGCTGGCGAGATGAAGCAGCGCGGTTTTCTGAACCAGGTGGTGGGTGGCGACTTGCTGGAGTCCGCTGTGCACGCCTGCACCGAGCGTATGCGCTCCTTGGCACCCCGCGCTGCGCGCCTGAATAAGCAAGCTTTTAGGGTTCTAGCCCCCGTGGATATTGCGCAAGCAGCTCCTGAATTGATAGCGTCTGCCTACCGCTATGCCGATTCCCCAGAACACCGTGAAGGTGTCACCGCCTTCACCGAGAAGCGCCTACCCCGCTTTCCACCTTGATCCCCAATGGATGCAACCATGAAGAACCACAACCTGTTTGCCGCCCTGCGCGCGGCCTTTCCTGCCGAACTTGACAGCATCGCGATTGAGACCGACAACGGCCTGAACTACGCGTGGCGCGATCTTGAGCGCGCTACGGCCATGATGGCCAATCTGCTGGCCGCATTGAAGCTGCCCGCCGGGGCACGCATTGCAGTGCAAGTAGAGAAGTCGGTGGAGGCGCTGATGCTCTATCTGGCAACCTTGCGTGCGGGCTATGTGTTCCTGCCGCTGAACACGGCCTACCAAAGTGCAGAAATCGAGTATTTCATTGGTAATGCCGAGCCGGCGGTGGTCGTGTGTACGCCAAAGAACTTTGGCTGGGTCAGCAAGATTGCGTTCAAGGCTGGCACCCAGCACGTCTTTACGCTGGGCGATGACCGCAGCGGCTCCTTACTGGACCGTGCAGTGCAATGCAGCGACCAGCACACCGTGGTTCAGCGCAAGGCCGATGATCTGGCTGCCATCCTGTACACCAGTGGTACGACCGGGCGCAGCAAGGGCGCGATGCTATCGCACGGCAATATGCTCAGCAACGCGGTGATGCTTAAAGACTATTGGGGCTGGGAAAAAGGCGACGTGCTGATGCACGTGTTGCCCATATTCCATGTTCACGGGCTGTTTGTGGCCGTGCACGGCGCGTTGCTTAACGGCAGCAAGATGATCTGGATGGCCAAGTTCGACCCCAAACGTGTACTCGAAAAGCTGCCCCAGGCCACGGTCTTTATGGGCGTGCCCACGTTGTACGTGCGCCTGCTGGCCGAGCCGGGACTCCATCGCGAAGCGGCGCGCAATATGCGGCTGTTTATTGCGGGTTCTGCGCCGCTGTTGATCGAAACCTTTTTCGAGTGGATCGACCGCACCGGCCACACCATTCTGGAGCGTTACGGTATGAGCGAAACCGTGATGCTGACCTCCAACCCCTACGCCGCAGACCCCCGCTATGCCAACCAGAGTGAACGCCGGGGCGGCACGGTGGGCTTTCCATTACCCGGCGTCAGCCTGCGGGTGCAAAGCGATGATGGCCAGACGCTTGCCGCGGGCGATGTCGGCGGCATCCAGGTCAAAGGGCCCAATGTGTTTTGCGGCTACTGGCAGATGCCGGAGAAGACCAAGGAAGAGTTCACCGCCGACGGCTATTTCAAGACGGGTGACGTGGGGCGGTTCGATCACGATGGCTATGTCAGCATCGTGGGGCGTAGCAAAGACCTCATTATTAGCGGTGGCTACAACGTCTATCCGGCGGAAATTGAGGGCGTTATCAACACCCTGGATGGAGTGGCTGAAAGCGCGGTTGTTGGCGTGCCGGATGCCGATTTTGGCGAAGTCGGCGTGGCAATCGTCGTGGCCAAGCCCGGTGCCACCGTGGACCCGGCAAATATTTTGCAAAAACTCAAGACAATGCTGGCAAACTTCAAGGTGCCCAAGCGCTGTCATGTGGTGGCCGAGTTGCCTCGCAACACCATGGGCAAAGTGCAAAAGAACGTATTGCGTACCCAATATCAGCCTTAAGTGCTGACAGGAGAATTTTTATGAAAATTGTACAAACCACCTTGCATCAAGGAGCGGCCACTGCGGCTGATTTTGCAAGCCTGGCGGCTATTGAGCCCAACCTGGTTCTCGTTTTTGGCTCGGTCGACGCCTTGCGTCAGGGCGCTGCCGCGATTGCGGAGGCCTTTCCCGGTGCGCAGAGGGCGGGTTGCTCAACGGCGGGTGAAATCACCGGCAAAGGAGTGGAAGACGGGACCTTGGTGGTTACCGCAATGCATTTCGACCAAACCCGTATGTCGCAAGTCAGTACCGTGCTGGCGGGCATGGAAGATTCCTTTGCTGCGGGAAAGCGTTTGGCTTCGGGTTTGCCGATTGCGGGACTGCGGGCCATATTGATTTTTGGGCAGGGCGTTCAGATCAACGGTAGTGCCGTGTTGTCCGGCATGACCGAGATTGTGGGCGCCAAGGTACCCATTACAGGCGGCTTGGCCGGTGACGGTGGCGCCTTTGCTCAGACCTGGGTTCTAGATGACAAAGGCGTTAGTAGCGACCGGCTGACCTGTGTTGGCTTGTATGGAGACGCATTGCAGTTTGCACACGGATCATTTGGTGGCTGGTCTCCGTTTGGTCCGGCCCGCAAAGTGACGCGTTGTGAGAATAACGTTTTGTTTGAGCTGGATGGCGAGCCTGCGCTGGCGGTTTACAAGCGCTATTTGGGTGAGCACGCCAGTGGTTTGCCGGCGTCGGGTTTGCTGTTTCCGTTCGCGATGTTGGGCAGTGACCACTCGGAGGTGGGGTTGATTCGCACCATTTTGGGTGTGGACGAAGCGTCTGGTAGCCTGACTCTGGCGGGCGACATTGACCCGAACGGGTACCTTCGGTTGATGCATGCCAGCACTGATGCTCTGGTTGATGGTGCTGAAGCCGCTGCCGAAGCCGCCAAGGCGATGCAGGGCAATGCAGGTAAGGGCCTGGCGTTGTTGGTTAGCTGTGTCGGTCGAAAGCTGGTGATGGGTGGCAGAGTCGATGAAGAAGTGGAGGCAGTGGGCGATGTATTTGGGCAGAATGCCACACTGGCGGGTTTTTACTCGTATGGCGAGATCAGTCCCTTTACCGCTGGGGTAGAGTGCAAGTTGCACAATCAGACCATGACTATTACCTATATTGCAGAAGCAGCCTAAGTTCAGGCTGTAGCCTATTGAATGCACAAGTTACTCGCGCGCCAGGTTAAACGGACGCTGGATGTTGATCCTGCGGTTTTTTCCGCACTGCAGCAGGAGCTGACCCAACTGGTGGCAAGCGGAGCGCTCTCTGCCGAGGCTGCCAAACTGGTGACCGGCTTGCCCACTTTTCTGCAGCGCGTGGATGAGGCTTACCAGCAGAGTGACCGCGACCTGGAACTCAAGACGCGCAGCCTGGAGTTGAGCTCGGTCGAGTTGTCCGAAACCAATACGCGTCTTCGCGAGGACTTGTCCAGTCGTAACCGGGCCATCGAATCCTTGCGTGCATCAGCCCGTGATCTGATGGCCTCCATTGATACCGAGCAGACGCTGGCCGACGACGAAAATTTGGAGTCGCTGTCCACGCTGATGCGCGAGTTGGTCCAGCAACACGAGGAAAGCCAACGCGATTTGAATGCAGCGTTGACCGATCTGGCTTATCAAAAATTTGCCCTGGATCAGCATGCCATTGTCAGTACCGCCAATTTGGCTGGGGACATCATTTACGCCAATGACAAGTTCTGTGAAATCAGTGGCTACTCCAGGGCTGAACTACTTAACAACAATCACCGCTTGGTCAAATCGGGCGTGCAGCCAACTGAATTTTTTGTGGACATGTGGGAACAGATTACGGCAGGCATGGTTTGGCACGGAGAAATTTGCAATCGTTCGAAGACCGGAGATTTGTATTGGGTGGACGCTACGATTGTCCCGCTGGCGGACGAGTCTGGGATGCCGAAGATGTACATTGCCATCCGAACGGACATCACCGAGCGCAAAAAAATGGAAGGCTCCGTCAAAGCCGCCGAGGCACGCCTGCGCCACATTACAAATACGGTACCAGGCGCCGTTTTTCAGTGGCATGTCGCACCAGATTACTTTCATTTCACGTTTGTCAGTGAACGCGTTCGTGATGTGTTGGGTTTCACGCCGGAAGCGTTGAAACTGGATTCCTCATTGTCGATCAAGCAGATATTTGACGATGACCGTGGTCGTGTATTGGCCGGAGTCCTGGATGCAGCGCGGCGCCGCGTTATTTGGCGGGGCGAGTACCGGATTCATGTTCCTGGCGAATCGCTGCGCTGGATTCGCGCTGAGATCGACCCGGAAGCCGATCTGGCGTCCGACGGCGCTACCGTTTTTACTGGAATCTGGCAAGACGTAACGGCTCTAAAGGAAGCCGACGCGCGTCTGCGGGAGGTGACCGAAAACATTCCGGTGGCGGTCTTTCAATACTATGTGGATGGCAGTGGCAAATTCAATATCACGTTCATGAGTGAAACGATTTTGGCCATTTGCGGGGTGAGCGCTGACGCTATCCTGGAATCCACTGGATTGCTCGTTGATCGTGTGCACCCAGCGGACCGTGGTTTGTTTTCTGCAGCATTGGGCATCGCCAACGCAGATGCACAGGCGCAGGCGGTGGACTTTCGCATGGTGCATCTTGAAACCGGACATATCGCCTGGGTTCACGGTGAGGCGCATCCGAGGCAGTTGTCGCACGGCGGTTGGGTCTGGAATGGCTACTTTACTGACATCACTGCGGCAACGCAGGCGGCAAGTGAACTACAAAAAGCCAAGGATTCTGCGGAGGCAGCAAGTCAGTCGAAGTCTGATTTTCTGGCCAATATGAGTCACGAAATCCGAACGCCGATGAATGGTGTGATAGGCATGACGGATCTGCTGCTGGATACAGAACTGGATTCCGAGCAGCGTGAGTACCTGGGCATCGTCAAATCCTCCGCGGATGCACTGTTGCGGGTGATCAATGACATTTTGGATTTTTCCAAAATTGAAGCCGGCAAGCTACAAATAGAAAGCATCCCGTTTAATTTGGCCCAGGCCGTAGCGGACACCATGAAGTCGGTCGCGCTGCGAGCCAGCGAGAAGGGGCTCGAACTGGTCTTTGACATCGCGCCCGATGTTCCGGTTGATGTGCTGGGTGATCCTGGTCGCTTGCGGCAAGTCGTGGTGAACATTGTCGGCAACGCGATCAAGTTCACAGATAAGGGCGAAATCGTATTGCATGTTGCGAAGTCCGCTTCGGATGACGATGGCGCCCTGCTTCATATCTCTGTGAGCGACAGCGGAATTGGCATACCCGAAGGCAAATTAGGCTCGGTCTTTGATGCGTTTTCCCAAGAAGACAGTTCTACAACCCGAAAGTACGGTGGAACCGGGCTGGGTCTGACGATATGCGCCCGACTGGTGGCTGCCATGGGGGGGAAGATATGGGTCGAAAGTGAAGTTGGAAAGGGTAGTGTGTTCCATTTCACGATGCGCGTTGAATTGGACCGCTCCGGTAATGCCCTGATACCAATGATCGTACGGTTTGATGGACGGCGTGTGCTGATCGTTGACGACAACGCCGTCAATCGGTTGGTGCTTTGCAGATCCCTGGAGGCAGAAGGGATGGTCACCCATGCGGTTGCCTCTGGTATGGAGGCTTTACATTGGCTTTCTCAGGGCACGAGCCATATTCCGCCCTGCGATATCGTTTTGCTTGATGCACAAATGCCGGAAATGGATGGTTTCACTGTAGCGCAGCATATTTTGAAATTGCCCCGGTGTGCCTCACTGCCCATGGTGATGCTGTCATCGGCCGGTATGAAGGGCGATGCACAGCGTGCGTCGGATGTGGGTATAGGCGGGTATCTCACCAAGCCGATTGCGCGTGACGAATTGCTGCAGGTTTTGGCACGCATTCTCAATGTCGGCGCGAGCCAGTCACAGTCCTTGGTGACGAGTCACTCGATACACGAGGAGCAGGTGCTAATGAATGTTCTGTTGGTGGAAGACCATCTCATCAACCAAAAGTTGGCAATCACGTTGCTGGAGCGCTGGGGGCACCATGTTGAGGTGGCAGACAACGGGGAAAGCGCTGTGGAGATGGTCGTCAATCAGCAGTTCGATGTGATTTTGATGGATATGATGATGCCGATCATGGACGGCCTGGAGGCTACCCGACGAATCCGGTCTTTGGAAACGACGCGCCGCACGCCCATTATTGCCATGACTGCAAATGCCATGGAAGCAGATCGCGAACGCTGTATGGAGGCTGGTATGGATGACTATCTTTCCAAGCCCATCAAAGCGCAGGAATTACGCCAGATGTTGCAACACTTTTCGTCAGCGAGGGCGCTGGTTTCCCAAACCCGGCCGGCCCCGCTGACGGCAGCGCAACCCTTTGAACCAGATTTTGACTATCTGGCAGCGTTGAATCGTGCGGACCAGGAAGTCATCGAAATCATTTCTGAGGCGTTTGTTGAGCAATGGCCCACTGAACTTGGGAAAATTCGCAACGGATTGGCTTCTGGCGATCTGACCGTGGTGATGCATACGGCCCATGCCCTAAAAGGAACCCTGTCGATGTTCGGCGCAGCTCCGGCAAGTGCTCTGGCCTCACAGATGGAGCAGTGTGCATTGCGTATGGATGAGCAGGGTGTCAGTGCATTAGTCAGACCTTTGATGATCGCGATGGACAGGCTGATCGCCGTTCTTGTGGAAAATGGCTCACAATGAGTGCGATGCGCAATTAATAAGAGGTTGAATCACTGTGCCCCACCAAGTGCTGATCATCGACGACACCGAAATCAATCTGATTTTGTTTGCCGCACTGGTCAAAAAGCTCGAAGACTGTGTGCCGCATACGTTTGCGCATGCCCGTGATGCATTGGAGTGGACGCGTGACAACGCTCCAGACCTGGTGATCGTGGATTACATGATGCCGGACCTCGATGGTCTGGAGTTCATCCGCCAGATGCGGGAAATTCCTGGGCGCGACGGCGTTCAGGTCATCATGATTACGGCGAATGACCAGAAGCAGTTGCGCTACAGGGCTCTGGACATGGGTGCCAATGATTTCTTGACAAAGCCGGTCGACAAAGTCGAATTTTTAGCGCGCACCCGCAATATGCTGGTTGTCAGTGACGCACGCAAGCAGTTGGCAGACCGGGCAGAGTGGTTGGCCGATGAGGTGCGCAAGGCGACAGCCGAGGTTGTGGCGCGCGAACGGGAAACGGTTTTTCGTTTGTGCAAGGCAGCGGAATACCGGGACCCTGAAACTGGCGCGCATATATTGCGCATGGCCCACTACTCGCGTTTGATTGCAATTGGGATGGGTTTGCCGGTCGCTGACCAGGAATTGCTGTTGGAGGCTGCACCCATGCATGACATAGGCAAGGTGGGTATTGCCGACAAGATTTTGCTCAAGCCGGGTCGTCTGGATGAAGACGAGTTTGAAGTCATGAAGCACCACGCCATTTATGGTTTCGAATTGTTGCAGGGCAGTTCATCGCGAGTGCTTCAGGCTGGGGCTGAAATTGCAAAAGGGCATCACGAAAAATTTGATGGCTCAGGCTATCCCTCCGGTATTTCCGGGTCAGATATACCAATATTCAGCCGCATCGTGGCAGTTGCCGACGTTTTTGATGCGTTGACGTCAGAGCGACCTTATAAAAAGGCCTGGAGTCTTGAGGAAGCGGTTGACTTTCTTGTGGCCGGGTCGGGAAAGCACTTCGATGCGGATTGTGTGCGGGCTTTCCTCAATGCTTGGGACGATGTGCTCGACATTCGCGGACGCTTTTCTGAGGAGCCCGAACCGATTTCACTTTAGGATTAGTACCGGAATCGTTGCGTGGGTCAAGACGTGCTGCGTTTCGCTACCCAGTAGCAAACGTTTGATGCCTTTGCGACCATGTGATGCCATCACGATCAGGTCGCATTGGTGTTTTTTTGCGGCAGCAAGTAACGCATCGGACACAACATCTGATTTGACGGTGATTGCCTTGGTCGCAACGCCTTTGCCCAAGGCTGTTTTCTTTACAGCATCCACCACAGCCTGGCCTTCGTCTGCCCACTGCATCTCAACACGGCGGACTTCTTCTGGTTGAAGGGCAATTCCCCCTTCGAAGTAGCTCTGCGGGTAACGCGGTACCACCTTGAGGGCCACCAGTTCAGCACCACAAAGGGCTGCCAGGTCAATGGCACTTTTTACAGCCTTTTTAGACAGATTGGATCCGTCAGTGGCAACCAAGATTCGCTGATACATAGCCTTGTCCTTGTAGTGGATGACACTTCAGGTTAACCTATGGCGCTTGATTGGTCTTGATCTGCATCAAGTTACAGGTGATGCTAAGCCTGCACACTCTCAGCCCATGCTTTTAGCCGCCACTGTTGAACCGTCCTTGCCTAATATTGCGCCGCCCCACGAGGCGAATCCTCATTCCGATGCCGCACTTTGCTTGTTGGACGACCCTCAGGAATGGGTCGCCTTTAGCCGTCCCAGTTCACAAGGTGCGGACTACTGGGAGTCCAATGTTGTCATCGAAGGTATGCATTGTGCCGCCTGCTCTCTGACGGTAGAAGATGCGCTGACCCGCATTCCCGGTGTCATCAGTGCACAAGTGGGTGCCGCTAGCCACAGGGCGAAAGTGGTTTGGTCGGCCAAAATTGTTAAGCCATCGGATTGGATGCAAGCGGTGCAGGGCAGCGGTTACCGTGCGGTTCCTGCCAACGATGCGTTTGCCAGCGAGCGGCGCAAACTGGAAACGCGGCAGGCCCTTTGGCGTTGGCTGGTTGCGGGACTTTGCATGATGCAGGTCATGATGTATGCCTACCCCGCTTACGTAGCGCATCCGGGGGACTTGACTGGTGAAATGGAGCAGTTGCTGCGCTGGGCGTCCTGGGTGCTGACGCTACCGGTCATATTTTTTTCTTGTGGCCCTTTTTTCCGGAATGCTTTGCGTGACATTGTTCAGGTGCGTGTCAGCATGGATTTGCCCGTGGCGCTGGGTATGTTCATCACTTTTGTCATGAGTACGGCTGGAACCTTCGAGCCCGGCGGCGTGTTTGGGCACGAGGTTTACTTTGATTCGCTAACCATGTTTGTATTCTTTCTGCTGACCGGGCGATGGCTGGAACTGCGATTGCGTGATAGAACCGCTGGGGCGCTCGAGGCGTTGATGAACCGTTTGCCCGACAGCGTGGAGCGTTTGCGCCCTGACGGGGTGTATGAGCGTGTAGCCGTGCGGCGTCTGCTGGTGGGTGATGTGATACGGGTTCAGCCTGGCGAGACGATTGCCGCGGACGGTGTTTTGACAAAGGGTGTGACACTGGTGGATGAAGCGTTGCTGACGGGCGAGTCGAGACCGCTGACGCGCACGGTGGGTGCATCGGTATTGTCCGGTAGCCATAATTTGAGTAGTACCGTTGAAGTTCGGGTTGAGCAAATTGGCGAGGCAACGCGGTTTGCCCAAATCGTCGCTCTAATGGAAAGCGCTTCTGCGACCAAGCCCCAGGGAGCCATGTTGGCTGACCGCTTGGCCAAACCATTTCTCATTGGCGTGTTGCTTGCCGCAGCAGGTTCTTGCGCGTGGTGGTGGGGACGCGACCCTGGTCATGCATTGATTGTGGCGGTGTCGGTGCTGGTGGTGACGTGCCCTTGTGCATTGTCGTTGGCTACGCCTGCAGCCATGCTGGCAGCTGCGGGGGCTATGGCGCGCAGCGGAGTATTGGTACGGCGGTTGCAAGCGCTGGAAGTATTAGCAACGGTTGATACCCTGGTGTTCGACAAAACGGGAACATTGACACGGGATGCCATGGTTTTGGATGCAGTGCAGGTCCGCTCGGGCTGCACTTCGCATGACGCTTTGGCTATGGCTGCGGCGCTGGCAGA
Source organism: uncultured beta proteobacterium (assembly GCA_903924955.1). GTDB lineage: Bacteria > Pseudomonadota > Gammaproteobacteria > Burkholderiales > Burkholderiaceae_C > Allorhodoferax. The sequence goes on from CAIYDK010000371.1 coordinate 14,344, forward strand.
CCATTCGCTGCATCCGGTTTCCAGAACATTGGCTGCAGCGCAACGCGCGAATGCGGTGCATGGCAATGCAGCAGTAACGCAGGCATGGGTATGTACAGCAGTGACCGAGCATGCCGGGCAGGGTGTTGAGGGCATTGTGACGACTGCGACTTCGGGAGGTGACGTGGCGGTCAGGTCGCTTCGGTTGGGGTCTGCAATTTTTTGCCATGTGCGGCCTCCTTCTTCCGAAGGTGTAGTTTGTCATCTGAGTGATGACACCGGATGGTTGGCGACGTTTGAGTTGAAGGAAGATATTCGCGAGCAGGCTACGGAGGCGGTTGCGTCGTTGCGACGACTTGGTGTCGCGGTCAGCATTTTGTCGGGTGATCGCAGTGAGTCGGTGGCCCGCATCGCGGCCCTTTCGGGCATTGATTTTGCGCGTGGCGGGTGCTCACCGGACGACAAATTGAGTTTCATGCGAGAGTTGCAGGCGCAGGGTCACTGTGTCGCCATGGTGGGTGATGGACTCAATGATGGCCCGGTGCTGGCGGGAGCCAACGTATCATTTGCTTTCGGTCAAGGTACTCCGCTGGCACACGCCAAAGCCGATTTCGTGATCTTGGGGGAGCAATTGATGAGCGTGGTCCACGCCTTGGTTTTGTCGCGCAGAACCCTGAGAGTCGTCCGGCAAAACCTTTGGTGGGCATTGGTTTACAACGCGGCCTGTGTGCCACTTGCTGTTGCGGGTTTGCTTCCTGCTTGGCTAGCCGGACTGGGCATGGCCGCCAGTTCCCTGTTTGTTGTGTTGAATGCCTTGCGTCTAGCCCGTCCTGTACCTTTGGAAATGGAAGTTTGATGGATATTTTGTATTTGCTGATTCCCCTGTCAGTCGTTTTGGTGTTTTTCATCTTGGGGGGATTGTGGTGGGCCATCCACCGGGGGCAATTCGAGGATATAGAGGCCGAAGGTGAAAGGATACTGAAAGATTCTTAATGAATCTTAAGAACTTTTGGTAGAGTTTGACATGGGTCAACCTCAAAGCGCCCTAAACAGTAAAAATCGCGCCTAGGTTTAAATAGAGAAGAGGTAAAAATGGCATTTGCAAATCAACAAGCGACTGTATACAACGATACTGTTGTGCGTCAGTTCGCCATCATGACGGTGGTTTGGGGGGTGGTCGGCATGCTGGTTGGCGTCATCATCGCCGCTCAGCTCGCCTGGCCTGAACTGAACTTGGGCATTCCGTGGCTTACATACGGGCGATTGCGCCCGCTGCATACCAACGCGGTAATTTTCGCGTTTGGTGGCAGTGCTTTGTTTGCGACGGTGTACTACGTGGTGCAACGCACCTGTCAGGTCCGACTGTTCAGTGACAAACTGGCCTCCTTCACCTTCTGGGGTTGGCAGTTGGTCATCGTCGCGGCTGCGGTGTCTTTGCCATTGGGTTTTACCCAAGGCAAGGAATACGCCGAGCTGGAGTGGCCCATTGACATCCTGATCACCTTGGTTTGGGTTGCCTACGCGGTTGTGTTTTTCGGCACCGTTGGTACCCGAAAAGTTAAACACATCTACGTTGCCAACTGGTTCTTTGGTGCCTTCATTCTCGCAGTTGCGATTCTGCACCTGGTCAACAGTGCCGCCATCCCTGCCGGTCCAATGAAGTCTTACTCAGCCTACGCTGGTGTTCAGGATGCCATGATTCAGTGGTGGTATGGCCACAACGCGGTGGGCTTCTTCTTGACCGCTGCGTTCCTGGGCATGATGTACTACTTCATCCCCAAGCAAGCGGGTCGTCCTGTTTACAGCTACCGCTTGTCCATCGTCCACTTCTGGGCGTTGATTTTTACCTACATGTGGGCGGGTCCTCACCACCTGCACTACACGGCATTGCCTGATTGGACGCAGTCTGTTGGCATGGTCTTCTCCCTGATTCTGTTGGCACCCAGCTGGGGTGGCATGATCAACGGCATCATGACCCTGTCTGGCGCGTGGCACAAGCTGCGCGACGACCCCATCCTGCGCTTCCTGATCGTGTCACTGTCGTTCTACGGTATGTCCACGTTCGAAGGCCCGATGATGTCAATCAAGACGGTCAACGCGTTGAGTCACTACACCGACTGGACCGTGGGTCACGTTCACTCAGGTGCTTTAGGCTGGGTGGGTCTGGTGACCATGGGCTCTATGTACTACCTGATCCCCAAACTCTTTGGTCAGAAGCAGATGTACAGTGTCAAAGCCATTGAAGTGCACTTCTGGACTGCGACGATTGGTATCGTGATCTATATCGCTGCCATGTGGATTGCCGGTGTGATGCAAGGTCTGATGTGGCGCGCGATCAATGCCGATGGAACATTGACTTATACCTTCGTCGAGTCGGTCAAGGCAACCTATCCGTTCTATGTGTTGCGCCTGCTGGGCGGCTTGCTGTACCTCTCCGGCATGCTGATCATGCTGTGGAATACCTTAAAAACTGCTACTGCCGGTCGTGCAGTGGACATCACCATTCCAGCTGCTGTTGCACACGCTTAAGAGGAAATCAACATGGCTAACGAAAATACAAACTCTGGGCTGTCGCACGCTGCGATCGAGACGAACAACTTTTTGATGATCGTCCTTATCCTGTTGGTCCTGCTGGTTGGCGGAATGGTGGAAATTGTTCCGCTTTTCTTCCAGAAGTCCACGACGGAACCCATCAAAGGCATCCAGCCCTACACCGCACTACAGTTGGCGGGCCGTGACATTTACACCCGTGAGGGCTGCTACAACTGCCACTCGCAGATGATTCGTCCGTTCCGGGCCGAGACGCTGCGTTACGGTCACTATTCGGTGGCGGGCGAGTCGGTGTATGACCACCCGTTTCAGTGGGGCAGCAAGCGCACAGGTCCTGACCTGGCTCGCGTTGGTGGTAAGTACAGCGATGTCTGGCACCAGACGCACCTGACCAACCCGCGCGATGTGGTCCCTGAGTCCAACATGCCTGCTTATCCATGGCTTGAAAAGACGATGGTGGACGCGGCAGTGATGCCGGCCCACATGAAGGCATTGCGCACTGTTGGTGTTCCGTATACCGATGAACAGATTGCAAAGTCCGTGGAAGATGTCAAGGGCAAGACCGAGCTTGACGCCATGATTGCCTATCTGCAGGTATTGGGCCTAGCACTCAAATAAAGGCGAAGGAGTCGAACATGGAAATCGATATCAACACCCTTCGCTCCGTGGCCACGGTGGCCAGTTTTATAACGTTCATCGGCATTGTTTGGTGGGCCTGGTCCAAGCGGCGCGCCGCCGACTTCTCAGAAGCTGCCAACCTGCCTTTTGAGCAGGACTGACCCCAGATTAAGGATTTGAAATGAGTGACTTTACAAGCAACTTCTGGTCGATTTATGTCGGCGGCATCACCGTAGTGAGTATTCTTGCTTGCGCGTTGCTGCTGTGGTTCAGCGGCAAGGCCAAGGCCATGACTGCGAATGACAACACTACGGGCCACGTCTGGGATGGCGACCTGCGTGAAATGAACAACCCCTTGCCACGCTGGTGGGTATGGCTTTTCATCATCACCATTATTTTTGCCGGTGTCTATCTGGCCATTTATCCTGGTCTAGGTACGTTTTCTGGTAACGCAAAATGGTCTGCGGTAGGCCAGTACGAAGCGGAAGTGGCCAAGGGCAATGCCGATGTTGCCCCTCTCTATGCCAAGTTCGCGGCGATGACCCCAGAAGATATGTCGCGCGACCCTCAGGCGATGGCCATTGGTGAGCGGTTGTTCATGAACAACTGCTCTCAGTGCCATGGCTCCGACGCACGCGGTGCCAAGGGCTTTCCAAACCTGACCGATGGCGATTGGCTGCACGGTGGTACACCGGACAAGATTAAGGAAACCTTGACTTTGGGACGCATCGGTAACATGCCACCCATGGCTGCTGCTGTAGGCACTGCAGACGATGTCAAGAATGTAGCCAACTATGTTCTTAGCCTGTCCAACAGCCCGCACGATTCAGTGCGTGCGAATTTGGGCAAAGAAAAGTTCATGGTTTGCGCTGCGTGCCACGGAGCAGATGGCAAGGGTAATCAGGCGCTGGGTGCACCTAACCTGACCGACAACATCTGGTTGCACGGGTTTGGCGAGAGCGCCATCATGGCTATGGTCAACAATGGTAAGGTTAATCAGATGCCTGCACAGGGCGAGCGATTGTCCGCGGGGCAGATCCAAGTGCTGACATCATATGTTTGGGGCCTTTCCAACAATAGCAAAGCCAAGTAATTGGCGGACATCGCAGGTATTGACTTTTGAGCGATAGGGGTCCGTCACAGCGCAAGGTTGTACCGATCGTTCAGTCGCAAGAAGGAGGGGCAACTGCTTCTCCCGAAGGCGATGTGGTGATGGTGTCGCTTTACGAAGCACACCAGAAGATTTACCCGCGCAGTGTTTCGGGGCTTTTTTCCAACTGGCGATGGGGCACGGTGTTCCTGACCCAGTTGATTTTTTATGGCTTGCCGTGGCTCGAGTGGGGGCAACGGCAGGCTGTTTTGTTTGATCTGGGAGCGCGCCGCTTCTATATTTTTGGTCTGGTTCTGTACCCGCAGGACTTTATCTATCTGACCGGCATCCTGGTCATTTCTGCGCTTTCACTGTTTCTGTTTACTGCTGTTGCGGGGCGGTTGTGGTGCGGTTACGCATGTCCTCAGACGGTTTACACAGAAATTTTTCTCTGGCTTGAAAAGCAGACCGAGGGTGATCGTTCGGCCCGAATGCGACGTGATGCAGGGCCCTGGACAGCAAACAAAATTCTTCGCAAGTTCGCGAAACATTTTCTGTGGCTTGCGGTTGCGGTGTGGACCGGTTTTACGTTTGTAGGGTTTTTCACCCCGATCAAGGAACTCGGCACCGAGGTTTTTCAGTTGCAAATGGGTTCATGGGAAATCTTCTGGTCACTTTTCTATGGATTTGCAACTTATGGCAATGCAGGGTTTATGCGTGAGCAGGTGTGTAAACACATGTGTCCGTATGCCCGCTTCCAGAGCGCCATGTTTGACCGAGACACACTCATCGTCACCTATGATGAAGAACGTGGCGAGCCGCGGGGGGCGCGTTCCAAGAGGGCTGATCCGGCAACGTTAAATCTAGGAGCATGTGTGGACTGTAGTTTGTGTGTGCAGGTGTGCCCGACCGGCATCGACATTCGCAAAGGACTGCAGTACGAGTGCATTGGCTGTGGTGCTTGCGCAGATGTATGTGACACTGTTATGGACAAGCTGGGCTATGCACGTGGATTAGTCAAGTATTCCACGCAGAACGCGATTAGCCAGCACTGGACCAAAGGGCAAACGTTGCGCCATGTGCTGCGTCCACGCGTGCTGGTGTATTCTGGCATTCTGGGGTCAGTGGTGCTGGCCATGGTCGTTAGCTTAGCGATGCGCACACCGTTCAAAGTTGACGTGGTGCGAGATCGTGGAGTGTTGGCACGCATTGTTGACGGCGGACGTCTGGAAAATGTGTACCGGTTGCAAATCATGAATGCTACTGAAACCTCGCAACATTTCACCTTGTCGGTCGATGGCCTTCCCGGTTTGGTACTCGCTTCTGAGCCAGATGTCATGATTGAATCGACCCAGGCCCGCTGGGTGGCGGTGCGCGTGCAGGCGCCGTATGATGTTGCACCTGCGGGTTCGCACACTATCCACTTTCAGATTGCCGCGCAGAATTCTGTTGGTTCGGTGTCCGAAAAATCCGTTTTTATTATTCCCCGCTAAGGATTTACTATGTCAGAACCAAAACCAACTCACGCAGCGCCCTGGTGGAAATTTGGCCACGTCTGGATGGTTATAGCCGGTCCAGCCATAGTGGTTGTAGCGTCGTTTGTGACGTTTTACCTGGCTGCTTCGGGCAAAGACCCAGTCGTTGATGAGGACTATTACCGCAAAGGTATTGAAATCAACAAAACTCTGGCCGACAACCCAAGCAGCCTGGCACCCGCAACCCAGGCCAGAAACCACGCTGCAACCGGTGTGAAAGATCCGAGGTAAATCATGCTACAGCAGCGACTGATGTGGATTGTCTGGCCTGCCTTTTTAATGGCGGGTGTGCTTGAAATGCTGGTGTTTGCGGTGGTGGACCCGCAGGATATGCACTGGTTCGGTTCGCCAATAGATTTTTCGCGACAGGCGATCTACACCATTTCGTTTTTTGTGTTTTGGGGGGTAGCGGTTTTGTCCAG
>CAIYDK010000372.1 GCA_903924955.1 uncultured beta proteobacterium
GCGCAAACGGAGAGCAACTTCGCTGGCTACTCGTCCGAGGACCTTATCGGTCGCGTCAATCACAAACCACTCGTGCACGACCTCAGCGGGTTTTGCGCTGAAAGTTGACATGAGATTTTCTCTTTTAAAGGAGGGTTTGGCGGGCTCTTTTCCACGGTCGGCGTTCCTCTGATGGGAATCTCTTAGGTGGGATCACTCGGCACACGGCCCGGTGGGACGATGCTGAAGTTCTTCGCCGCGGAGCCACTAAAGCGCTGCGAAGCCTATGATTATAGGATATTTGGACAGAAACAGCCAATTTCTTGTTTTCTCAACTTTTTCCTAAATCTGTACTGTTCGATAAATTTGCTGCACCCCTTCCGGGCAAACGCATCTCAATTTCCAGCCCGCCGGTGGGTCGGTTGCGTGCAACGATTTGGCCGCCGTGCCACTGCACCGCCTGGGCCGCAATTGCCAGACCCACGCCGGTGCCGCCGGTTTCACGCTCCCGAGCCTGCGACACGCGATAGAACGGAATAAATATCTTGCCCAGCTCGTCCTCTGGCAGACCGGGTCCGGCATCGCTGATGTTCACGCAAACCCAGCCGCCGCTGGTCGTTGCCGACAGTACCACCGCCGTGTTGGGCGACGTGTACCGGATGGCGTTGCGAACGGCATTTTCTATGGCACTGGCCAGTCGTGCCTCGTTGCCGACCAGCATCAAATGCTCAGGCACCTGCAGCGTGACCTCCTTGCCATTGGCTTGCGCTTCAAACCGGGCGTCCGTGCTCAATGCCCGCAGTGTCATCGACAGGTCAAAGGGGCGTGACACGCTCCCGGTGTCGCTGTTGCCGTCCCGTGCCAGCGCCAGCACCTCGCCAATCAGCGCGTTAAGTCGTTCGCACTCGGCCTCCATACGCTCGAAGCTGGCTTCATTGCCGGCAACCGCCTGCCGGCTCGCCAGGCCAATGGCCACCTGCAATCGGGTCAAGGGTGAGCGCAATTCGTGCGAAACATCACGCAGCAGGCGCTGCTGACCTTCCAGCGCGGCGTTGAGCCGCTTTGCCATGCTTCCAAACTCCTTGGCCAGGGCGCCAATCTCGTCTTTGCGCAGGGCCACCGCATCAATATCGCGGCTATCAAAATGACCGTGCGCCAGGCGTGTGGCAGCACGTTCCAGCCGGTTTAGGGGCCGCGTAAGCGAGAGCGCCAGTGCCAGCGAGATCAGCCCGCTGAGCAGCAAACCCAGACCCAACTGCGCGCCAGCGTAGCGCCCCTGCCACCAGTTCCCCAGCGGCGGCGTTTCACTGGCGGCCATAGGCAGCCACAGCAAAAGGGTAGCCGGTGGCGCGGTCTCAGGAAAAACCTGCGGACCCATGAGCATGCGGCGCTCGCGCAACTGCATGTGGGGAATATCCAGCTGTCGATTCTTTTTGAAGAACGCCAGCACCACGGCCGGCACCGCCCGGTCGAGCAAATCCTTGCCATCGTCATCGAGCAAAAACGAGGTAATCCCCCGGTTGGTTTCAACATCTTGCGAAAACCGCCGTAAGCCCTGCAAACCACGGTTGCGGTAGATCGTCTGCATCTGGCTTTGGTGCTGCTCCAGTTGCCGCTGGTGAAAGATACCCAGTGGTTGCAAACCTTCCTGATTGCGCAGGACATCAAACAGCAATGAAAAGCTGGTGACGACAGCGAAGAATGTGAGCCAAAACGCCAGGAAGATCTTGACGGCAATGCGTGACATCAGGCTTTACCTGCCAGCGTCAAGACGTAACCGGCACCGCGCACTGCGGTGATGCGTGCCTCGCCGTCCGGATGCGCGCCGAGCTTCTTGCGCAAGTTACTGATGTGCATATCCAGGCTGCGGTCAAAGGCCTGCAGGCGCCGCCCCAAGGCGCGTTGAAACAGCTCGCTCTTGTCAATAATCTGGCCCGGCGAGCGCAGCAACTCCTGCAACACGCTGAACTCGGCGCCGGTCAGTATCACCTTCTGTCCGGCACAAAACACCTGGCGCGTGGCCGGGTTGAGTTCCAGGTCGGCCAGTCGCAGCACGGCTGCCCCCTGTTTGTCTTCGTGTGCGATTTGGCTGCGCCGCAAAATGCTGCGCACCCGTGCCACCAATTCGCGCGGGCTGCTGGGCTTTGGCAGGTAGTCATCGGCACCCAGTTCAAGACCAATGATGCGGTCCATCTCCTCGCCTCGGGCCGTGAGCATCAGCACCGGGATGGTGTTGCTGCGCCGCACATTGCGCAGCACTTCCAAGCCCTGCAGACCGGGCAGCATGATGTCCAGAATAAGCAAGTCAAAAGGGGATTGCTGTAGCGCAGGAAGCACTTCGTTGCCATCATGCACAGATTCCAGCAACATTCCTTCCATGTCAAAGTACTGCCGCAACAAGTTGCACAATTCAACATCGTCGTCGGCAATCAGTAAGCGTGGCATGGGCACTCCGGCATCAGGGCGTTCAGTCTAGCAAACACAGCGAGAAAAAGATCGGTCGGTCAGGGTAAAGAAGTGTCAGGAAAACCTTTACCCATGATTACATTGAGTTGACGTTTCCCGGCTCTTATCTGAGCAAAATTGGCCACATCGAGCAGTCATCAAACCACGCGATGCCGTTCGATTTTGATAACCTAACTTTTGGAGTCCTCATGAACAAGTCAATATTTGCAGCCTTTCTTCTCGCCGCAGTTGCAGGCGCTTTCTCTGCTAAAGCACAGGCGGCAGATGCCCCGACTGCGCCCACAGCACCAACAAAGCCGACAGCCCCCACGCTCAGTTCTGAACAGCGCGCAGCCCAAAAGGCGGCGTCACAAGCCAGCTTTGCAGCCATGTCCAGAGAAGAAAAAGCGGCGCACAAGGGCAGCAAGCAAATGCCTGTCAAACCCGCAGCACCTACTGCACCCAAAGCGCGTTAACCAACAGGCCCCAGGTCTCACCTATGCAACTTCTATCCATCATGCGTGCGGCCTTACTGGTGGGCGGGGCAATGGCCTGTTCCGTCCATGCGCAGACCAGTGCACCATCGGAGCCGATTTGGCGCGCCAGCTCGCGCCTGGGCTATGGCCCCAACCCGACTCTGGTGGCCGACGTGTCGCGCATCGGCGGTGTGCGGGCCTGGGCCTTACAGCAGGTTGATGCAGCCTACCGCGCCAGCCAGCAACCGGCCGCCATACCTGCGCAGTTCACCCGCTTCCATCAACCGTTGGCACAGATTTTTCCGGTCTTTGAGGCAGAACGCCAGGCACGCAAGGCGGGTCAGGAAAAACTGCAGAAGAAGGACGACGGTGAGCCCGGCGCGGGCAACATGGAGACGCCGGTGTTCAGCCGCGACGCCGCCCGCGAAGCCGCCGCCTGGCGCGTCACCGCATGCAGCAGCCCGGCACTGGAAAACCCGTTGCTCGCACGCATGACCGAGTTCTGGTTCAACCACCTGAACGTTTTCTCCGGCAAAGGGCCGGTGCGTCCGTTCGTGGGTCACTACGAGCTCAACGTCATCCGCGCCAACGCCCTCGGAAAATTTGAGGACCTGTTGCAGGCCAGTGCCAAGCACCCGGCCATGCTGTTCTATCTCGACCAGGTGCAGAGCGTGGCCGACGGCAGCACCGGCCCGTTGGGTCAGGCGCATGGCCTGAATGAAAATTACGCCCGCGAGCTGATGGAGTTGCACACGTTGGGTGTGAACGGCGGCTATAGCCAGAGCGACGTGCGCGAGCTGGCGCGCATCCTGACCGGCTGGACGGTAGCGCCTCGACAAGCCAGCGGATTTCGGTTCGCCCAGCAGTCGCATGACACCGGTGACAAACGACTGCTGGGCACCATCTTTCACAACCAGGGACTGAAGGAAGGTGAGGACGCCATTCGCATGCTGGCACGCCACCCGGCCACGGCGCAGCGTATTGCCAATCGCTTAGCCACGTTCTTTGTGTCTGACAAGCCCAGCCCGGCCTTGATCGAACGGCTGGCGGGCAGCTTCACCGCATCACACGGTGACATGCGCGTGGTCATGCGCACGCTGATCGAGTCCGATGCGTTCTGGCAGGCCGATCAAACCCTGTTCAAAACCCCGTTTGACTTTGCCTGCTCGGCGCTGCTGGCGCTGGGCGGCCCACATCAGCGCCGCGACATGGCGCTGACACTCAACTTCTTGAACAACGCCGGGCAACCGGTGCAGGGCTGGCAAACGCCCGACGGCTATAAAACCGATGCCGCCACCTGGCTCTCTCCCGAAGCGCTGACGCGCCGTGCCGACTTTGCCATGACCCTGGCCAAGCAAGTACCCGAGCCCGAGTTCTTAAACGCTTTTCTTAGCACCGCCACCCGCCAGCGTATTGGGCAGGAGCCGACCCCATCGCGCACCGGGTTGATGCTGGCCAGCCCGGACTTCATGCGCAAATGAAAAGGCAACCCACCATGCATCCATCCATCTCCATCGAACGCCGACAGCTACTGCGTGCCTTGGGTCTGGCCGCAGGCACGGCCCTTCTGCCGCAGGCTTGGGCGCAGAGCGCTGGCGGACTCAAAAGTGGGCGCTTAATCATCGTTTTTCTGCGCGGGGCCTATGACGGACTTTCGGCCAGCGTGCCCTATGCGGACCCCTATTACGCACGCCTTCGCCCATCCACCGCCATTGCAGCGCCAGACGGTAGCGCCGCAACCGCACTCAAACTGGACGCCACGTTTGCCTTGCACCCGGCGCTGGCCCCCCTGATGCCACTGTGGCGCAGCGGTGTTTTGAGTTTCATTCCAAGCGCCGGCTCACCCGACCCGACGCGCTCGCACTTCGAGGCGCAAAACCATTGGGAGATCGGAACCCCTGGCAAAAGCAATGCGCCGCGTGGCTGGCTCAATACGCTGGCTGAAATAGGGGCTGGTGGCGGCACTGCGCCAATCGCTATTGGCGTGGGCGAGGCCAATCCAAAAATCCTCAGCGGTCCGGCCGCCGTGCGATTGATCCCCAAGGGAAAATCGGCCACGCAGGAAGGTGTGTTGAGCAATGAGCGCACACGCCAGGCACTACTCGATCTGTACGCGGGGTCAGACTCTGTCTCCAGCGCCTTCCGGCAGGGCACCGACAGCCGGATGAGCAGCGCACAGGAGTTGAGCCAGGAAATGATGGCGTCAGACAACGGCGCACCCAGTGCTGCCGGCTTACTGCTCGACGCGCAGCACCTGGGCACTCTGATGCGCAATGACCGCCGTCTGCGCCTGGGGTTTCTGTCTGCGGGCGGCTGGGACAGCCACGCCAACCAGGGGGCCGCGACCGGTGCACTGTCACAGAATCTGGGAAAACTCGGTCAGGCTTTGGTGCAGTTGCGGCAAGATTTCTCTGAGCGAGGCGATGTGATCATGGTGGCCAGCGAGTTCGGCCGCACGGCCGCCGAGAACGGCACGCGCGGCACCGACCACGGTCATGGCAACACGCTGTGGCTCATCGGCAACCGAATCAACGGCGGGCGCTGGCACGGGGATTGGTCAGGGCTTTCCAATGGCAACCTGCACGAGGCACGCGATTTACCTGTGCACCACGACTTTCGCAGCGTCTTTTGCCAGGTATTGCGTGCCGGCTTTGACCTGAATGATCGACAGTTACAGGATGTGTTCGCGGGCGGGACATTCGATCCGCGGTTGGCGGGGCTTTTTAGGTCTGGTTAGGGCTCCTTCGACACGCGTTGTTCATTACGTCGACGTCGCGTGATACGTCTCCCCGAACTCCCACATGGAATGGAATATCTTGCGGAGTCAAAATAACGCACAGACGCTGGGGCGGTTACCATCCACGCATGTTCAGTTACCGCCACGCCTTCCACGCCGGAAACCACGCCGACGTCCTCAAACACACTGTTTTGATCGCAGTCTTGCGACATATGGTGCAAAAAGACGCAGCCTTGACGGTGTTCGACACCCACGCCGGTGCCGGACTGTACCGCCTCGACGGGGACTACGCGCAAACCAGCGCCGAAGCGGCCGATGGATTCCTCAAGCTCGTGGCCAGCAAACCCGCCGAGCCTTTTGCGCCTTTGCTACAGGACTATCTGGATCTGGTGGCCGGTTTCAACAAGCAGGGCAGCCACAAGGTCTACCCCGGCTCACCCTTCATCATCCACCAGGTGATCCAGGAACGCGACCGAGACAAGCTCAAGCTGTTTGAACTGCACCCCACGGACACGAAAACCCTGACCGCCAATATTGCCCAGTTGGAGGCCGGACGTCAGATTGCGATCCTGCGCGAGGACGGCTTTGAAGGGGTCAAAAAGTTCTTGCCCCCACCGTCCCGGCGCGCGCTGCTGTTGTGCGACCCCAGCTATGAACTGAAGACGGACTACGGCCGCGTGGCCGTCATGGTCGCCGACGCACTGCAACGTTTTGTAACCGGCACCTACGCGGTGTGGTATCCCATCATTCCGCGGCCCGAAGCGCACGACCTGCCCAAGAAGCTCAAAACCCTGGCCAATAAAGCGGGCAAGAGTTGGCTGGGCGTCACGCTCACCGTCAAGTCAAGCAAGCTCACGCAAGATAGCGCCGGTGAAGTGGTCCGCCCTGGTCTGCCCGCCAGCGGCATGTTCATCATCAACCCACCGCATACGCTCAAAGCTGGCTTGCAAAAGGCCATGCCGCAAATGGTCGAACTGCTCAAGCAGGACGCCAACGCCACCTTTACATTGGAATCTGGCGGCTGACACACTGGAGCGCAAGCCATGGTTTTTTTTCGTGATGCACTGGCCATCTTTCGCAGCGAACTGACGCTCTTTCAGCGCTTTCCCAAGCTCAAAATCTCCGCCATCGGCGTCATGGTCATTCCGGCGCTGTACGCACTAATTTACCTGGCCAGCGTGCGCGACCCTGGCGCGCACACCAGCGAGCTCAAAGCGGCCATCGTCAACCTGGATCAGGGCCTGAATTACCGCAACCAGCCCGTGAATATGGGGCAGGATGTCGTTCGCTCGCTGAAGGAAAGGCACACGTTTGGGTTTGTCGATGTCGCCATTGAAGACGAGGCCAAACTGGCCGTTCGCCAGGGCCACCTGGCGTTTGCCCTGATCATCCCCAAGGACTTCAGCGCAAATGCGGTTCCTGGCAACGAGGCCGCCGGCGGACGGTTGGTCATGTATGTGTCTGAGGGCAACAACTACAACGGAGCCAACCTCGCCAAGCGCTTTGCGGCCGAGCTGGGCCACCAGGTCAATATCAACCTGAACGAGAAACGCTGGTCGCTGGTGCTGAGCACGGCCACCGGCTCCATCGACAAACTGGCCCAGTTGCGCAAGGGCGCAGCCGCACTCAATGAAGGCGCGCACAAGCTGGATGCAGGGCTGACCAAGGCGGAGTCGGGATCCAAGGCCCTGGCGGCTGGTGCCGACGGCCTGAGCAGCGGAATCGGCCAACTCACGGATGGCGTCAAACAGCTGGGCGCCGGTCTGCACACCATGGACCAGCAGCGCCCGGCCGCGCAGGATCTGACAGCCCTCAAAGCAGGCGCAGCGGATCTGGTCACCGGGCACACGTCGTTAGGCCAGGGTTTGCAAGAGCTTCAAGGCGGTGCGCAAAAGCTGGCGGATGGTGCTGGCAAACTGCGCGACGAGACCAAAAGCATTCCGTTAGTTGGTGGTCGCATTGCAGAAGGAGCCGCACAGTTGAACAGCGGCGCCACACAACTGGGTGCAAGTTTGCAAATCGCGAGAACAGGCCAGACCCAACTGGCAGATGGAACACAAAAGCTCAGCGCCGGGGTTGCCAAACTGACCGACGGAGTGGCTGCTTTGGGCGGCGCAATTCATACCGTAGCCACCAAGATACCACCGGACGCAAAGCTCGATGAACTGGCCCATGGCGGGCGGGCGTTGACAAGCGGTGTGCAGGATCTGCGCAGTGGACTGGCGCAACTCAAGGCGGGGTCAAAGGAGCTCAGTGGTGGACTGGAACTTTTGAACCAATCGCTGCCCGGCGACATCCGTGCGCCGGACGGCAGCGCGCGTGGACTGGCGGATTCGGTGGAGCCGGCACTTGAAATTGTGGCCCCGGTACCCAACAACGGCGCCGGGTTTGCGCCCAACTTCCTCGCAACCTCACTCTGGCTGGGTGCGGTGATGTCGGCTTTTTTGTTTCACCTGCGTCGCCTGCCCGAATCAGCGGCCAGTGCATCGGCTCCGGCACGACTGGTGGGCAAGCTCGGTATTTTGGGAATCATCGTGTCGGTGCAGTCCATGGTCATCATGCTGATGTCGTTGTTTGTGCTGGATCTGCATGTGTCACGCCTGCTGCCATATGCACTGACGCTGGTGATCACCTCGCTGACCTTTTTGACCATCATCGTGGCGTTTACCCGAGCGTTTGGCGATGCTGGCAAGGCGGCAGCCCTGCTGCTGATGGTGCTGCAACTATCGTCCGCTGGTGGTGTGCTGCCGGTCGAGCTGGCAGGCGGCATTTACCAGACCGTAAGCCCCTGGTTGCCCTTTACCTGGGTGGTCAAAGCGCTGCGGGCCAGCCTGTTTGGTGCGTTTGATGGAGACTGGTTCAGCGCGTGGCAGAACATCGCCCTGATCGGGGCCATAGCCTGGCTGGCGGCCTGCTTTGTGGGCCGCTGGAAATTTGTCGGTCCGGACGAACACCGCCCGGCAATGGATATCTGAGACCTTGCGGGACAGACCTTTAGCTCTGTCCTCAACTGACTAATAGGCCAGCCCGAGTCGCTCGCACAAGGCCAGCGTGGCCACACTCTGGTTCATGGTGTAGAAGTGCAGTGCCGGTGCGCCACCGGCACGCAACTGCTCGCACAAGCCTGCCACCACATCCAGACCGAATGCCTTGATGGAGGCTGTGTCATCCCCAAAGCTCTGAAGCCGCAAGCGAATCCAGCGGGGAATTTCGGCGCCACTGGCGTCCGAAAACCGCATCAACTGGGTAGAGCTGGTGATGGGCATGATGCCAGGCACAACGGGCACGTTCAGGCCCATCGCGGCTACGTCGTCAACAAACCGGAAGTAGGCGTCGGGGTTGTAGAAATACTGGGTAATGGCCGAATTGGCACCCGCCCGCACTTTGGTGGCAAAAGCCTGCAAATCGCTGTCTGGCGACTTGGCCTGGGGGTGAATTTCCGGGTAGGCCGCCACCTCAATGTGGAAATCATCACCCGTTTCAGCGCGGATAAATGAGACCAGATCGCTGGCGTAATGAAACTCGCCGCCAGCCCCATAGCCGCTGGGCAAATCACCCCGCAAAGCGACCAGCCGCTTCACACCCATCGCCTTGAGCGTTGCCAGTTGGGTGCGCACGGTCTGGTGGGTGGCGCCAATGCACGAGAAATGCGACGCAGCATTCACCCCTTCTGCGAGTATTTCCGACACCGCGTTGAACGTGCCCTCTTGCGTAGAGCCGCCCGCGCCAAAGGTCACCGAACAAAACTCAGGCTTGACCGCATAAAGCTGCTGGCGCACCACGCGCAACTTGGCAACACCTTCTGGCGTCTTGGGGGGGAAGAACTCCACGCTGACAGGAATGCGGGGTGACTGATTCATAACTACTTTCTAATCAGTAGAGGACAGAGCTGGCTCGCTACGCGTAGCTGCGGTCTGTCCCGCAAGGACTCACAATTTTCGCGAGCAAATGAAAAATTCGCGGTTACCGTCACCCCCTTCAATCGGTGAGTCAAACCACGCCGTAACGGTGAGCCCCAGCTCGGCGCAGGCTTCGCGCAACCGGGCTTCAATCAGTGGGTAAAACGAGGCGTCTTTCACGATACCGCCCTTACCCACCTGCCCGGGCTGCAACTCGAATTGCGGTTTGACCAGCATCAGCAGCGTGCCGCCGACTTTCAGAAAGGGCACGACAGCCGGCAGCACCAGCGTCTGCGAGATGAAGGACAAGTCACCCACCACCACATCAAACTCCGTCACCAACGGCTCAGCGCCTTCAGCTTCAGGATCAAACAACCCGCCAGCCCCCGTGTAATTTGCGCAGGCAGCTATCAAATCACTAGCATCCAGTGATCGGGCATTGACTTTTTCCACGCACAGCACACGCCCGTCCTCGCGCAGTTGGGGGTGCAACTGGGCGCTGCCCACGTCCACACCCACCACCATGCGCGCGCCCTGTTGCAGCAGGCAATCGGTAAAACCACCCGTGCTCTGCCCGACGTCCAGGCAGGCCAGACCGTCTACCGACAACCCGACATGCTTGAGAGCAGCCTCCAGCTTCAGGCCACCACGCGAAACGTACCGCGCTTCGGAGTCGTCCAGCAACCGCACCTCGGCCGTCTCGGGAACGTCGTCGCCGTTTTTGGCGACGCGCTTCCACGCCTCGCCTTGCAGCCATTCCACACCGCCGGCAATCAGGCGTTGAGCTTGAGACCGGGTGGTGGCGAGGCCACGTTGAACGAGTAGTTGGTCAATGCGCATGTATTCCTTTGGGCGGCTTTTGGCACTCGCTCGGTTAGTAGCGGTAAGTATCTTTTTTGTACGGGCCGGACTTGCTGACGCCAATGTAGGCGGCTTGCTCGTCGGTCAGCTCAGACAACATGGCACCGACCTTGTTCAGGTGCAGGCGCGCTACTTTTTCGTCCAGATGCTTGGGCAGCACGTAGACCTTGCCGTTCTTGTATTCCTTGGGCTTGGTGAACAGCTCGATCTGGGCAATGGTCTGATTGGCAAAACTGGAGGACATAACAAAGCTTGGGTGACCGGTGCCACAACCCAGGTTCACCAGACGGCCCTTGGCCAGCAGGATGATGCGCTTTTCTGCCTTCTTGCCCTTGGCCGGGAAGATCACA
>CAIYDK010000373.1 GCA_903924955.1 uncultured beta proteobacterium
GGCACTGGTCTCTTATCTGATTACACGGGGATTGACCGAAGTTGTGCGGGAGATGGAGGCTTCGAACAAGGTGACCACGTTTCACGCGGCGTATGAAACCAGCGACCGGAATGCGTTTTGTGGTGTCAACGACAAGACTTTACTGGCCATGGTGCGGTGGGTGGAGGAGGATATGGCGAGGGGGGAGGGGGATAGCGATTAGCCGTCATTTCAGAGTGGCCGAAACTTGTTCCAACAAAAATGACAGTTTGCCCACTTTTTGAGATAATCACAGCCGAGGTCCAAGTACCAACTATGCAAACCACTCCGTCAAAAATCGTATCAACACCAACAGGTCAGTCTGACACTGGTGTGAAGACGCGTCCGGCCAAAGTCGGAGCCGTGGCGCGTGCTGGGTACGCTGTAAAGCAGGTGCATGCTAGGGCAGTGCCTGCAATGTCGAAGGAGCGGTTAGCGCTTTTTTCCGGCATTGAAACGTCACCACAATTTACAGCCGAAGCCGTTTACGCAGCATTTGCTGGGATCAGCCAGTCGAAATAGGGCTGGCGGTGGTTGTAGTTCAAACGACGAACATACTCGCGCAAGAATTTCAGAAATCGGGACTTGATCTCGATCTGCTGGTCAATCTTTTTTCTGAATGGAAGTCACTGGGTGCTCAGGGTGAAGATGCCGTGTATGAATTCGGCAAAGATGTCCCCTATGAACGACCACACGTGAACTCGAAAAAGAACGTGTTGAGGCACGTTCACCTTGTGCCGATTTTGGATGCTGAAAACAAGATTGCCTGGGACAAGGCATGGGTACGTGAGTCACGAAGAACCAGTAATAGGGCGTTGGTTTATGTGGACGACGGCCCGGAAAAATTCTTGCTTATTGCCATACTGCCCGAACCGGTCGCTCATGCGGTGAGCAGAATGCTGACGCCGCAGGACAAGGCCGTCATGACTCGATTTGCAGAAATCGCAGAATCGTTCATCTTCACTGGCAAAGTCATTGCCTGATATTGAGAGTCCGCATTGGCCACAATGGACTGATGGCGCACGTCGCCATGAAAAACGCCCTCGTGATGAGGGCGCTTAGGGATTGAATCGGGCCTCTTGGTTATCCCCACACTTGGATGAGGACCACCTGCGTGGTGGGGTCATCGCACGACTTATGCCGCTCCGTTTATACGATGACCCGGCAATCCTACTACTTAAACGCCTCAGCGGCGTTTTTCATGGCCCGAATCTCATTGATGAACTTCTTGCAGTCTGCCAGTCCCAAGACTTTCGTGAGAGCGGAAATGCCACGATGCCGTAACGTGCCGGAAGACTGTGCAAGTAGCGCGACCAAATCCTCCACCTGAACGTCGTAGTAACGGCTGTTGAGCACCTCAATGTTCTTGTGACCTGATAGCCGGCTCAATTCCATGGCGTTGTTGACCCTGCGCGACAAATTCTTTGTAGAAATCTTTCGCATCGTGTGGAAGGTCAGCCCTTTGATTGGCGGCACAGCATGCTTGCACGCGTTAATAAATGAGGTGGTCACTGAGTTGGTCGTGGCCTGAAACACCAGTCCGGACTTGGTGGAACTCTTGTCGTAAAGCGGTTGCAATATGGCCTGCATTTCGGAGGTTAGTGGCACTCGACGGCCCAAGTAATCTGTGACTTTTTTCGTTTTGTCGTTTTTCTCTTTGGGCAAGCTCAGGATATTGTTGTCCCAGTCTATGTGCTCCCACATCAGGCCCCCGGACTGAGTGCCGGTCTTTTTGTCCTTGCCGGTTTGAACCAGTTCACCGCGTCGGAATGCCATGGCAAGGGAAAGCTCCACGATGGGGATGAGCCATGGTGACCGCTTTTCTAGCGATGCCATCAATCGTTCCTGTTCGTTCCCCACCCATGAGCGTTGAATTGCATTGTTCGGTTTGGGAAGCTTGATTCCTGCGGCGGGATTTTCTACTGGATAGTTCCATTCATTCGCCGCATGTTTGTACAAGGACGTCAAAATTGTGAAGTAGTTACGAACTGAGGACCCCGCGTACTTTTCGTTGAGGAGGTGGTCGCGCAGCTTCTGATAGTCCCGTTTATTGAGTTCTCGAAACAGCTTGTTTGCCCCAATCTTTTCGACTATGTGCGGTACCCGATAGCCAATTTCCTTGAAAGACGCTTTTCCAGCGTAGTGTTCCTTGTGGAATTTTTCCAGTGCCTCTTTGAAGGTGATGGTCTCGAAGCTGACCTCAAAACCGCCTTGTTGCTGCCGAATTTTGACGAGTAGGGCTTCTTGTTGGGTGGCCCACTTTTGTGCTTGGTCGTACGTGTCGTGGGTCTCAGACCGTTTGACAACGTTGCCGTGCTTGTCTTTGAACTTGATCTGGACCTCAAAGGCTGTTTCAAGCTGCTTCAATGCGCCTTTCGGAAATTTGGCAGGATCGGTGTAGCCGAGTTCAGCCAGGTGCGCCAAGCCTTGGGATTTCAGCCGAAACTTGACTGGCTCCTTTCCAGGTAGTTTGACCTGCCATGGGGAGCGGTTTGTCGGGGTTGCCATAGCCTGGGCTCTCTTTCTCTGAAAGGGTCTACGTTAGAATCCCGGGTTGCCTCGAACAGTGCGGGAAGATGTAGAGATTTTCGCGCAGTTTGGGAAAAAGTTTGGGAAACCCGGAAAAATCAATTGAAATTTTCGAGTTTCCATTGGAGAAATAACCCGGGGCGGGATCAGGAAATTATTGTTTAGGTCCTGACGGTAGCAATACTGTGGGGGTTCGAGTCCCCCCCCGCGCACCACGTATTTGATTATTGTTGGGCAGTCTGAAGTCGCTTGGCGTCGTTCCCTGTCCGCACCCATTTAGTTTAGGAGACTGATCATGGCCGTTACTGTTGAAACTCTGGACAAGCTCGAGCGAAAAATCACCCTGACTCTGCCGGTCGGTGTGATTCAGTCCGAAGTTGACTCGCGTCTGCGTAAGTTGGCACGCACCGTCAAGATGGACGGTTTTCGGCCTGGAAAGGTGCCAATGAACGTCGTGGCTCAGCGCTATGGCTATTCGGTCCACTATGAAGTGATGAACGATAAGGTTGGTCAGGCATTTGCCACCGCGGCCAATGAGGCCGAGTTGCGCGTTGCCGGCCAGCCCCGAATTACCGAAAGCGAAAGCTCACCCGATGGTCAGATGGCTTTTGACGCGGTTTTCGAGGTGTATCCCGAAGTCAAGATTGCTGATTTATCTACCGCTGAGGTGGAAAAAGTCAGTTCAGAGGTAACAGAAGCCGCCATCGACAAGACCGTCGAGATTTTGCGTAAGCAGCGCCGCACGTTTGCTTTGCGTGCGAAAGATGCCCCTGCACAGGACACCGACCGCGTGGTGGTGGACTTTGAAGGAAAGATTGACGGCGAACCCTTCGCGGGTGGTAAGGCGGAAGACTACCAGTTCATCGTGGGCGATGGACAGATGCTCAAGGAGTTTGAAGAAGCTGTGCGTGGGATGAAATTGGGCGAAAGCAAGACCTTTCAGTTGGCTTTCCCTGCGGACTACCACGGCCAAGACGTTGCGGGCAAGACAGCAGACTTTATGGTCACTGTTAAAAAAATTGAAGCGGCTCATCTTCCCGAGGTGGATGGCGCCCTGGCCAAGTCTTTGGGTATTGCCGATGCATCCGTTGACGGACTACGCGCTGACATTCGCAAAAATCTGGAGCGTGAAGTGAAGCACCGCCTGCTGGCACGCAATAAGCAAGGCGCTATGGACGCGCTGTTGTCTAAAGCCGAGCTTGATTTGCCAAAGTCCAGCGTACAGGCAGAACTGGATCGCATGATCGCCAGCGCCCGTGCCGACCTCAAGCAGCGCGGCATCAAGGATGCTGATAACGCGCCAATTCCGGACGATATTTTCCGCCCCCAAGCCGAGCGCCGCGTGCGTCTGGGTCTGGTGGTTGGTGAGTTGGTTCGTGCCAATACCTTGCATGCTAAGCCTGAGCAAATCAAGGCGCATATTGATGAGTTGGCTGCCAGCTACGAGAAACCAACCGATGTGGTGCGTTGGTACTATGGCGACAACCGCCGCATGGCCGAAGTTGAAGGCATTGTGATTGAAAATAACGTGACAGAATTTGTTTTGTCGAACACGAAAGTTGTTGAGAAAGCGATTACTTTTGACGAGTTGATGGGGCAAAGCTGAGCTTTGCATCGCTTAAATAGCGATTGAATTCCCTGGGTATGGGGCTTGGGCAGGGCTTGCAGTTCTGCGGGCAAGCCCCATTTGCATTCAGGGTTGGGATTTTTCGGTACAGTCACCACAGTTCTTTGGAGATGCTATGAATGTGAAATTCGGATTGTCAGACAGCATGGAAACACAGGGTCTGGGCATGGTTCCCATGGTTATCGAGCAGTCAGGTCGAGGTGAGCGCTCGTACGATATCTATTCGCGTTTGCTCAAAGAACGGGTCATTTTTTTGGTCGGTCCAGTGAATGACCAGACGGCAAACCTCGTCGTGGCGCAGTTGCTGTTTCTTGAAAGTGAAAATCCAGACAAGGACATTTCGTTTTACATCAATTCCCCAGGTGGTTCGGTGAGCGCTGGCATGGCTATTTTTGACACCATGAACTTCATCAAACCTGATGTTTCGACGCTTTGCATTGGAATGGCGGCCAGCATGGGCGCATTCCTGTTGGCGGCGGGTGCAAAGGGTAAGCGGTTTTCACTGCCGAACTCTAAAGTCATGATCCATCAGCCATCGGGAGGCAGTCAGGGGCAGGCGACCGAAATTGAAATTCAGGCGCGCGAGATTTTGAAGACCCGTGAGCAATTGAACAAGATTCTTGCCGAACGCACCGGTCAACCCCTGGAACGAATTGCACGCGATACGGAGCGCGACTACTATATGTCGGCAGACGAGTCCAAGGAGTATGGCTTGATTGATCAGGTGATATCCAAGCGCGCCTGAGGGTCCTTCGCAGTGCAACTGGTGGTGTTTTGCGGCAACGCAAGCGTCGTTTTTATTTGAGTATCATTCGGGCATTAACCGAAAAGGCGAGCGTCACATGGCCGAGAAAAAAGGCTCTTCCAGCGAAAAAACACTGTATTGCTCTTTTTGCGGCAAGAGTCAGCATGAGGTCAAGAAACTGATTGCGGGACCTTCAGTTTTTGTTTGCGATGAGTGCATTGAACTGTGCAATGAAATCATTCGCGATGAATTGCCCGCTACAACAGAAGGTAAGGATGCCAAGGGCGATTTGCCCACTCCCTCTGAAATAAAAGCCAATCTGGACAACTATGTGATTGGACAAGAACCAGCCAAGCGGACACTGGCCGTGGCTGTGTATAACCACTACAAACGACTTCGGCACAAGGAAAAAGCAAAGAAGGATGAAGTGGAGTTGGCCAAGAGCAATATTTTGCTGATTGGACCAACGGGTTCGGGTAAAACCCTGTTGGCACAAACACTGGCACGCATGCTGGATGTGCCCTTTGTGATGGCCGATGCGACAACATTGACAGAAGCGGGCTACGTTGGGGAAGACGTTGAAAACATCGTTCTCAAGTTGCTGCAAAGTTGCAATTACGAAGTGGAACGCGCACAACGCGGCATTGTTTACATCGACGAGATCGACAAGATCTCCAGAAAATCTGACAACCCTTCCATCACGCGCGATGTGTCAGGGGAAGGTGTGCAGCAGGCTCTGCTCAAGCTTATTGAAGGCACGATGGCCAGCGTACCGCCCCAGGGTGGTCGCAAGCATCCGAATCAGGACTTTGTTCAGATTGATACCACCAACATTCTGTTTATTTGTGGCGGCGCATTTTCGGGCCTTGAAAAAGTTATTGAGAACCGCACGCAGTCGTCCGGAATAGGTTTTGGTGCAACGGTCAAGAGCAAACAACAGCGCAGTTTGACCGATGTTTTCAAGGAAGTGGAGCCTGAGGATTTAATCAAGTTCGGTCTGATCCCTGAACTTGTCGGTCGTATGCCTGTGGTTGCTGCTTTGGCGGAGTTGACCGAAGACGCTTTGGTGCAAATTCTGACAGAGCCCAAAAATGCGCTGGTCAAGCAGTACACCAAACTGTTGGCCATGGAGGGCACCGAGTTGGAAATTCGACCTTCGGCTCTGAAGGCCATCGCCAAAAAGGCGTTAGCCCGCAAAACGGGTGCGCGTGGATTGCGGTCGATTTTGGAACTGTCCCTGATCGACACCATGTACGAACTACCCAACGCATCCAATGTCGAAAAAGTCGTCGTGGATGAATCTACGATTGATGAGAACAAGCCACCGCTTCTGGTGTATCGCGAGATTGCCAAGAAAGCTTGAAGTGACTTTTCATAAAAATCCGATTTGACGGGTTTTTGTACAGGTTTAATCGGATTTTTGAGCGAACACTGCTTTGATAATGGCAGTTCGCTTGAATTTCAGGTTTAACGGTCCATATTCATCAGGTAACCAAGAGGATCTTCCCCATGTCTGGCCATTCCCCATTGCCTGCTACTCCTATAGACCTGCCGCTGCTGCCGCTGCGCGACGTGGTTGTTTTTCCCCACATGGTCATTCCTCTGTTTGTGGGGCGCCCCAGGAGCATCAAGGCGCTCGAAGCCGCCATGGAAACGGATCGGCGAATTATGTTGGTGGCTCAAAAAACAGCCGCCAAAGATGATCCACTGGTATCCGACATGTTTGATGTCGGGTGCGTTTCGACTATTTTGCAGATGCTCAAACTGCCTGACGGTACCGTGAAGGTATTGGTAGAAGGCCATCAACGTGCGTCGGTTAACAAGATCGAAGAGGGGGAGTTGTATTTTTCGGCCAATGTAACGCCTATTGAAGTCGTAGTCGAGGCGCCGGAAAAGGGTCGCGCGAAAGGCAGCGAAGTAGAAGCTTTGCGTCGTGCAGTAATGCAGCAATTTGATCAGTACGTCAAACTGAACAAAAAAATCCCGCCAGAAATTCTGACATCCATTTCAAGCATTGATGACGCGGGACGTTTGGCAGATACCATCGCCGCGCACTTGCCGCTCAAACTCGATAGCAAGCAGGCCGTGTTGGGATTATCAAGTGTCAAGGCGCGACTTGAAAATCTGTTTGAACAGATTGAACGTGAAGTTGACATCCTGAATGTGGATAAGAAGATTCGAGGGCGTGTAAAACGCCAAATGGAAAAGAATCAACGCGATTTCTATCTGAATGAGCAGGTCAAGGCAATTCAGAAAGAATTGGGCGAGGGTGAAGAAGGCGCCGACATCGACGAGATCGAGAAGAAGATCAAAGCGGCCAAGATGCCCAAGGATGCGCTGAAGAAGGCTGAGGGTGAATTGAAGAAGCTTAAGCTGATGTCGCCGATGTCTGCTGAAGCCACTGTGGTTCGCAATTATATTGATGTGTTGGTCGGCCTGCCATGGGCCGCTAAAACTAAAATCAAGCACAACCTCGCCAATGCCGAGGCGGTCCTCAATGAGGATCACTACGGCCTCGACAAGGTAAAAGACCGCATTCTGGAATACCTTGCTGTTCAACAACGTGTGGACAAGCTGAAGGCGCCCATCCTCTGTTTGGTTGGACCTCCTGGTGTGGGTAAGACATCATTAGGGCAGTCCATTGCCAAGGCAACCGGTCGCAAGTATGTCCGCATGGCCCTGGGTGGCATGCGTGACGAGGCGGAAATTCGCGGTCACCGCCGTACCTACATCGGTGCAATGCCTGGCAAGGTTTTGCAGAGTTTGTCGAAGGTCGGCACGCGCAACCCATTGTTCCTGCTGGACGAGATTGATAAGTTGGGCACGGATTTTCGGGGGGATCCCAGCAGCGCACTACTAGAGGTGTTGGACCCGGAACAGAATCACAAGTTCGGTGACCACTACGTGGAAGTGGACTACGACTTGAGTGATGTGATGTTTGTGGCGACGTCCAATTCCATGAACATTCCTTCGGCCCTGCTGGACCGTATGGAAGTCATTCGTTTATCAGGATACACCGAAGACGAGAAGACCAATATTGCGATCACCTATTTGTTGCCCAAGCAGATGAAGAACAACGGCGTCAAGGATGCCGAGTTGTCGATTGCCGAAGATGCTGTGCGGGATATTGTTCGTTACTACACAAGGGAAGCGGGTGTCCGTTCGCTGGAGCGCGAACTTTCCAAGATATGTCGCAAAGTGGTTAAAGGTTTGTTGTTGAAGAAGCTTAAACCTCAAGTCATCGTGACAGCGGATAACCTGAACGACTATCTGGGCGTTCGCAAGTACACCTATGGTCGTGCTGAACAGCAGAACCAGGTTGGGCAGGTAGTGGGACTCGCTTGGACGGAAGTGGGCGGTGACTTGCTCACCATTGAAGCTGCACTAACGCCCGGAAAGGGTGTTATTACACGCACAGGGTCGCTGGGGGACGTTATGAAGGAGTCGGTCGAAGCTGCACGTACGGTGGTGCGCAGTCGTGCCCGACGGTTGGGCATCAAAGACGAAATTTTTGAGAAAAAAGACATTCACATCCATGTGCCCGATGGAGCTACCCCCAAGGATGGCCCTAGTGCTGGTGCCGCAATGACGACGGCTTTTGTGTCGGCCCTGACTGGTATACCTGTGCGCGGTGATGTTGCTATGACCGGTGAAATAACGTTGCGAGGCGAGGTGACCGAGATTGGTGGTCTCAAAGAGAAATTGCTCGCTGCATTGCGTGGTGGAATAAAAACGGTGTTGATTCCCGAGGCCAATGCTAAAGACTTGCAAGACATTCCCGCCAACGTCAAGAATGGTTTGGAAATCATTCCGGTACGTTGGATAGACAAGGTGCTGGAATTGGCTCTGGAAACAAAGCCGGTTCCATTGCCGGATGAGGAAGTTGTTCCTTCAACTGAGGTGGTTGCGACCGGCGTCCCGGTCTCTGATTTGCAGGGTACCGTTAAGCATTGATTCCAGCTGCATAAATAATTACTTGTTGGTTTGAGAATTTTGGATTTTCGGAAAAATCACGCTATAATTTGTGGCTTGAAACGCGGGAATAGCTCAGTTGGTAGAGCGCAACCTTGCCAAGGTTGAGGTCGAGAGTTCGAGAC
>CAIYDK010000374.1 GCA_903924955.1 uncultured beta proteobacterium
CCAGGGATTCACGACCATGGCAAACGCATCATCAGAGGCATCACCCGAGGCCCGCATTGCCACGCTGGAAACCGAGCTGGCGCAGGTGCGTGCAGAAATGCAGGAATTTACCGCGACGGTTTCGCACGATTTGCGGGCGCCGTTGCGCCATATCGTGTCCTATGTGCAGATGGTGCAGGAGGATGCCGGGCCGCTGCTCAACGACGAAGTGCAGGAATTCCTGGCCACCATTACCAACTCGGCACGTCATATGGGCCAGCTGCTTGATGGCTTGACGGCTTTATCCAAGGTGGGGTCTGCGCCGCTGGTTCTGGAGTCGGTCCCGTTGCAGGAAGTGGTGCGCGACGCCTGTGAGCGTCTCACCTCCAAGCACCCGCAGCGGGTAGTGGACTGGCAGGTGCCTGCTGATTTGCCAGTTGTGCTGACCGATGCCGCGGTGTTTCAGACGGTACTGGAGCAGCTGCTGGGCAATGCCTTGAAGTTCACTGCGCCGCGTGAAAATGCGCGCATCGTGGTCAGTGCTGAGCCTGCAGAACAGGAGGGGCATATCCGCTTGCAGGTCAAGGACAACGGCGTTGGCTTTAACCCCGCTATGCAAGCAAAGTTGTTCCGGGTGTTTGGCCGTCTGCACAGTGCGCAACAGTTTGAAGGCATTGGCATGGGATTGGTGCTGGCCCAAAAGCGGCTGCAGCGCATGGGCGGTACGTTATCGATTGAGGGCGTGCTTGACGGCGGTTGCTGCATCAAGCTGACTTTGCCGATGGCTCCAGGCTGAGCGGTAGTTCTGCCCCAAATTTACTGCGCTTGACGCTGAAAAACGCCTTCACGTTGCGCACATTGGCGTCGCTGGTGAATAGCCGTTTGGTCAGCGCTTGGTAATCCGGCATGTGCCGCGCGTGCACGATCAGCACAAAGTCGGGGCCGGGCGACACCTGGTAGCACTGTTGCACAGCGTCATCAGTGGTCACGCGCTTTTCAAACGCCAGCAGCGAGTCCGCGTCTTGCCGGTCGAGCGTTATCTCCACAATCGCCGTTAAACCGTGGCCTACCGCTTGCGCGACCTGTTGTGGGTTCAAAATGGCAATCTGCCGCTCGATCAACCCCGCATCGTGCAGCCGTTTGATGCGCCGCAGGCAGGTAGGTGGCGACGTGTGAACCCGTGCGGCCAGTTCCTGGTTGCTCAGGCTGGCATCGCGCTGGAGCTGGTTTAGCAGCTGCAGATCGATTGGATCAAGGTCTATAAATTTCATTAATATTACAAATATAGACTAATATTTCACTATCACCCATTGGTGAAATTTTATATCAAAATACTGCTATTAATGGAAACTTATTTTAATCCGTGGGGGGTACGATTCGCCATCTTTTGATGGGGGAGTGTGTATATGTGTGGCATTGTGGGTGCAGTCTCAACCCGGAATATTGTTCCGGTACTGGTGCAGGGCCTGGAGCGGCTGGAATACCGTGGCTATGACTCTTGTGGCGTGGCGGTGTACGTTCAGGGTGACACCGCCGCGCAAAGTGGCTTGCGGCGCGCCCGAAGCACTGCCCGTGTGGCCGAGCTGATTCATCAAGTCGCCGGTGGCGACACGCAAAGCCAACTGCAGGGAAATCTGGGCATTGCCCACACGCGCTGGGCCACGCACGGTGTGCCATCGGTCAGCAATGCGCACCCCCACTTCAGCCACGGCCCGGGCGCAGATGCCCACCAGCGGTCCGGGCGCATTGCGCTGGTGCACAACGGCATCATTGAAAACCACGACGAACTGCGCGCCGCGCTCAAGGCCAAAGGCTATGTGTTCGTCAGCCAGACCGACACCGAGGTGATTGCCCACCTGGTCGACAGTCTGTATGACGCAGACCTGTTCGAAGCCGTGCAGGCCGCCATCCCCCAACTGCATGGCGCCTACGCCATTGCGGTGTTTTGCAAGGACGAGCCGCACCGCCTGGTCGGGGCGCGAGCCGGTTCACCACTGATTCTGGGTGTGGGCAAAGATGGCCAGGAGCATTTTCTGGCCAGCGATGCCATGGCCCTGGCGGGTGTGACGGACCAGATCGTCTACCTGGAAGAGGGTGACCTGGTGGATGTGCAACTGGGCAAGTACTGGCTGCTGGACAAGGCGCGCAAGGTGGTAGCCCCTGCTCAGCGGCCGGTCAAAACCGTGCTGGCCCACAGCGGGGCGGCCGAGTTGGGCCCATACCGTCACTACATGCAGAAGGAAATTTTTGAGCAACCGCGCGCCATTGCCGACACGCTGGAAGGCATCGAAGGTATCGTGCCCGAGTTGTTTGACCAGCAGATGAACCACGCACCCGGCGCCAATGCGGCCAGGGTATTTGCCGAGGTGGACTCGGTGCTGATTCTGGCCTGTGGCACCAGCTACTACAGCGGCTGCACTGCCAAGTATTGGCTGGAAAGCATTGCCAAGATACCCACCCAGGTGGAGGTGGCCAGTGAATACCGCTACCGCGACTCGGTACCCAACCCCAAGACGCTGGTGGTGACCATTACCCAGTCGGGTGAAACCGCCGACACATTGGCCGCCCTGCGCCACGCGCAAAGCCTGGGCATGCGGCACACGCTGACCATCTGCAATGTTGCCACCAGCGCCATGGTGCGCGAGTGCAGCCTGGCCTATGTCACCCGTGCCGGGGTTGAAATTGGTGTCGCGTCCACCAAGGCGTTTACCACCCAGTTGGCGGGGCTGTTCTTGCTGACCCTGGCACTGGCCCAAGCCAAGGGCCGTCTTCCGGAAGCCCAGGAGCAGCGCCACCTCAAAGCCATGCGCCATCTGCCCGCTGCGCTGCAGGCGGTGCTGGCACTCGAGCCGCAGCTCATCAGCTGGTCGGAAGACTTTGCCAAGAAGGAAAACGCGCTGTTTCTCGGGCGTGGTTTGCACTACCCCATAGCCATGGAGGGCGCCCTGAAACTCAAGGAAATCACCTACATCCACGCCGAGGCCTATGCCGCGGGCGAACTCAAGCACGGGCCGCTGGCGCTGGTGACCAGTGAGATGCCGGTGGTCACGGTGGCGCCCAACGACGCGTTGCTGGAAAAGCTCAAGAGCAACCTGCACGAAGTGCGCGCCCGAGGCGGTGTTTTGTATGTGCTGGCCGATGCCGATACGCGCATCGAAAACGGTGAAGGCATGCACGTGATCCGCATGCCCGAGCACTACGGCGAGTTGTCACCCCTGCTGCACGTCGTGCCCTTGCAACTGCTGGCGTACCACACGGCCTGCGCGCGGGGCACCGACGTGGATAAACCACGTAATCTCGCCAAATCTGTAACGGTCGAATAGTGCTCTAGCCCCCGTAAAACATGCGTATCCAGCTATATGTTTAGTAGCATATGAATGGTCGAAAGAACCTCGTGGTTGCGATGTTGATGCTGGCGCTGGGGGTGCAAACGTGTTACGCGCTGGAGTCCGTTCGGGACCAGGAGATTGCCCGATGCCTGCCCGGCGAGATTTCAACCTGGGGCGACAACCAGGATCGGCCCGCATTGCAGTCGCCTTTGCTGTTTGCCTACGAGCATGACGGTGCGCCCGCCTGGTTTGGCGAGCCGCTGGTTTTGGCAGCCATTGCGAACGCGGCAACTGCATGG
Organism: uncultured beta proteobacterium; assembly: GCA_903924955.1. GTDB lineage: Bacteria > Pseudomonadota > Gammaproteobacteria > Burkholderiales > Burkholderiaceae_C > Allorhodoferax. Next base: position 3,608 of record CAIYDK010000374.1, read on the forward strand.
GCACAGTGCGGCATCCGCGCAACGGTGACGCCGCTTGCGGCGGGGGCGCCCGTGCCAAGCGGCACTATTTTGATTGAATGGAGCGATGCGGGCAGTCGCCGCAACTTTGGCCTTGCCAATCTCAGTCAAAAGACGCTCTCGCTGGGCCCCGCAGCATTTCAGCTGTTGCAAACCCGCAATCCGGCCTACGACGCACGGCAGACTTTGCAAATGGTCATCTCGCATGAGGTGGGGCACTTTTTTGGGGTGATGGCCCACTCCCGGCGTTGCGTGGATGTGACGTCTTACTACGACAACGGCAAGGGCGAGAGTTGCCTTATTCGTGATGGTGGAGTCCGGCAACCCGGGGTTGAATACCGAGCCTTGCTCCCGACAGCGTGTGATATTCAACGCTGCCGGGCGGCCAACGGATTGGCGCGTTGAACGCGCCAACTTTTCCGTCTATCAGAAGTGGTATTCCACGCGGATCATGGGCGTCTTGGCGAATGCGCCCTTGTTACCCGTGCCGGCATCGCTGTCGTTACCAAACTTGTTCTTCCAGTATTGGTACTCCAGGCCCACTTTCAGGCTCTTGGGAGCGACGCCCAATGCACCGCTCAGGTCGTACATGATTTGCATGTCAATGTTGGTCTCGGGCGCGCTGTCGAAGCCTGATTCGTTCTTGCCCTTGGCGGCGATGAAGTTGGCGAAGCCTTCAAACGACAAACCGCTCCCGCCCAAAGGAATGCCCCAAGCTGCGCCCAGCATGGCGTGCGCATCGTAGCTGTAGCGTGGTGTGGATACCTTGCTGAAGGTGTTGTAAGGCGCGTTGCTTTCCCACAGAACCAACAGACTGAGGTTCAGGAAACCGGGCACATCCATCATGAGAGTGGGGCCAGCCACCAGCATGCGCTTCTTGGAGTTGTAGCCTGCGTCGGTCTTGGTGTTGAAGTCAAAACCGCCGGTCAGACCCACGCCACGCACCGGACCAAACTTGTAGGGTGAGCCGGTCAGTTTTTCCAGTTCCACCGTGTTGCGGTACACGATGTAGATCTCTTGCGCGCCATTGTTGGAGCCAGCGCCGGCCGGGTCCTTGCTGTCGGATAGCAGCATGTCGACGTTGAAGAAGTTGGTTCCGTACTTGTAGCCGCTGACGTGGTTCAGGTTGATGATGTCTTTGGCGATGGCGTTGTTGTTGAAGGGTTCGGCGTACTCAGTTCCGTAGCGGTAGCCGATCGACGTGTCGCTGAAGGTTGCGGCCTGTGCGGCAAAGGTGCAAGCCAGTGCGGCTGCGCAAACAACGGCGCGTGTAAGGTTTTGGTGCATCATTTTAAATTCCGGTTGAAGTTAATGGACAGAGCGTTTTCCACGGTGCAACAAAGCAATTTGTGGGCCACGATTTTCGCCCATTCCTGTCGGTGCTGTTGTTGACGGGCAGGCACCATTCTTGCGTGCTGTTGGTTTCTGAATACACCCTTGCTCATACACACGCCGGAGTCCACATGAATAAACGCAGCTTCCTCACGTGCACCGCTATGGCCGTCGCGGCTTTGGCATCAAGTGCCGTCTACGCCCAGACCACGCCCATCAAATTTCAGCTGGACTGGCGCTTTGAAGGGCCATCCGCCCTGTTTTTGACCCCTGCCGCCAAGGGTTACTTCAAAGACGTCAAGCTCGACGTCTCCATTGACGCGGGCAACGGTTCCGGCGGCACGGTCACGCGCGTGGCATCGGGTGCCTACGATATGGGCCTGGCGGACCTGGCCGCGCTGATGGAGTTCCACGCCAACAACCCGGATGCGCCGAACAAGCCGATTGCCGTGATGATGGTGTACAACGACACGCCGGCGTCCGTGATGGCGCTCAAGAAATCGGGCATCAAAACGCCGGCCGATTTGAGTGGCAAGAAGCTAGGGGCGCCGGTGTTTGATGCAGGCCGCCGCGCCTTCCCGATCTTTGCCAAGGCCAATGCGGTCTCGGGTGTCCAGTGGACGGCCATGGACCCGCCGCTGCGCGAGACCATGTTGGTGCGCGGTGATGTCGACGCCATCACCGGCTTCACCTTCACGTCGCTGTTGAACCTGGAGGCGCGGGGTGTCAAGGCTGAAGATGTGGTGGTCATGCCCTACCCGGACTTCGGTGTGAAGCTGTATGGCAACGCCATCATCGTGTCGCCCAAACTGCTCAAAGAGAACCCGGCCGCAGTCAAAGCGTTTTTGCTGGCGTTCACCAAAGGCACCAAAGAGGTGCTGGCCAATCCGGCTGCCGCCATCGCCGACGTCAAAGCCCGCGACGGCATCATCAATGTCGATCTGGAAACCCGACGTCTCAAACTGGCCATCGACACGGTGATCAACAGCCCCAATGCCCGCGCGGAAGGCTTTGGCCAGGTCAGTGCCCCGCGCATGGCACTGATGGCCAGCCAGGTGTCGGATGCATTCAACACCAAGACCCGCATCAATGCCGACACGGTCTGGAACGGCTCCTTGTTGCCATCCAAGGCTGAACTGGCGATTTTGCCCAAGAGGTGATGCGCGTTTCGTTCCCGCCGTTGCTCTTAAAGTGATAGCTGGTTACGCAGTTAATACGGGGTCTTGAGGCCAATTTAATGACTAACTCATCGCAAAATCAGTCCCCATGGTTTGTTGACTTTCAGGACGTCTGGCTGGCCTACAACGAAGAGCTGCTGCAGCAGAACCACTTCGCGGTAGAGGCCATTGACCTCAAGGTGCGACAGGGTGAGTTCATTGCCATCGTCGGGCCATCGGGTTGCGGCAAGTCCACCTTCATGAAGCTGACCACGGGCCTGAAGATGCCATCCATGGGCAAGATCCTGATTGATGGCCAGCCGGTGAAGGGCCCGCTCAAGATCTCGGGCATGGCGTTTCAGGCCCCGTCCCTGTTGCCGTGGCGCACCACGGTGGACAACGTGTTGCTGCCGCTGGAAATTGTGGAGCCCTTTCGCAGCAGCTTCAAGGCCAAGCGTCAGGAATACGAAGAGCGCGCGCGGCGCTTGCTGCAAAAGGTGGGCTTGGGCGGTTATGAAGACAAGTTCCCGTGGCAACTGTCCGGCGGTATGCAGCAGCGCGCCAGCATTTGCCGTGCGCTGATTCATGAGCCCAAGATGCTCCTGCTGGATGAACCGTTTGGTGCACTCGACGCCTTCACCCGGGAGGAGCTGTGGTGCATCCTGCGAGACCTGTGGACGGAACAGCAGTTCAACGTGATTCTGGTGACGCACGATTTGCGTGAATCGGTGTTTCTGGCCGACACGGTGTACGTCATGAGCAAAAGCCCGGGCCGCTTTGTGGTCAAGCGGGAAATTGAGCTGCCTCGTCCGCGTGATCTGGAAATCACCTACACCAAAGAGTTTTCCGACATCGTGCACGAACTCAGGGGCCATATTGGTGCAATTCGCCAAACCACTGCCGTGGTTTCTGCATAGGTCACATCACCAAGCAATCGCATGAACAAGAAACAAGTGGAAATGTGGGCTCCGTGGATCCTGCTGGTCGTCATTATTGTGATGTGGCAGATTCTGTGCTCGGCGCTGGAGGTGTCCGAGTTCATCTTCCCCAGCCCCTGGCGCATCTGGACCCAGTTCCTGGAGTTCAAGGGAATCATTGCGGCGCACGCCTGGCGCACCTATTGGGTGACCATGGCGGGGTTCGGATTGGCGATTGTGGTGGGGGTGCTGCTCGGTTTTGTGATTGGCAGTTCGCGCCTGGCCTATGCCGCCGTGTACCCGCTGATGACCGGCTTCAACGCCTTGCCCAAAGCGGCGTTTGTGCCGATTTTGGTGGTCTGGTTCGGTATTGGCGTGGGGCCGGCCATCCTGACGGCGTTTCTGATCAGCTTCTTTCCCATCATGGTCAACATCGCGACTGGCCTTGCGACCTTGGAGCCAGAACTGGAGGACGTATTGCGCGTATTGGGTGCCAAGCGCTGGGACGTGCTGGTCAAGGTCGGCCTGCCGCGTTCCATGCCCTACTTTTACGGGTCGTTGAAGGTGTCCATCACGCTGGCCTTTGTGGGAACCACCGTGTCCGAGATGACCGCCGCCAATGAGGGCATTGGGTACCTGCTGATATCGGCCGGTTCGGCCATGCAGATGGGACTGGCTTTTGCGGGTCTGGTGGTGGTGGGCGCCATGGCCATGGTGATGTACGAGTTGTTCAGTGTGATCGAGCGGCACACCACCGGTTGGGCGCACCGCAGCTCGCACAGCTAGCGTCACCCACCAAGAAAAAATCCCCCGCATCCGTGAAGACGCGGGGGACAACGCAGAGCCCGATCTGCGGGAGACAAACCTTAGAAACCCGTAGGGTACTCAGCAACTTTGATGCCACATTGATCTAAAGGTCGATAATTTATCCAGAAGACTGCCCAAGGAGTACATGAATATGCGTAGAACTGCGACACGCCTGCTGGCTATCGTTGCATTGGCAGCAGCACTTTTGGCACAGGCGGCCGATGGTGTGGCGCCCAATCGGATACTGATCGGCCAGAGCATTACCCTACAGGGTGGCAAGAATGACTACGGCAGCGCGGTGCAGGCAGGGGTGCAGACCTATCTCCAGGTCGTCAACAGCCGCGGTGGGGTGCATGGGCGCCAGATCGTCCTCAAAACGCTCGACGATGACAACAAGACAGACAAGGCAGAAGCCAACGTGCAGCAGTTGGTGGAGCAGGACAAGGTATTTATGCTGTTTGGTTCGATTGAAGGTGGTCCGTCTACCGCCGTCATGAAAGTCGCCAACAAGTTGTCGGTTCCGTTTTTCGGCCCCATGGCGGGGTCCCCCACCTTGCGCAGACCCTTTCAACCCCTCGTGTTTCCGGTTCGCGCCGAGCACAGGGACGAGTTCAGGGCGCTCATCTCCCAAGCCAAAAATCTGGGCATGGGCAAGGTTGCGTTCCTTCGGTCGGATTCTGAGGTAGGCGCGCAGCACTTGGCCAATGTGAAGCTGATCTGCGCAGAGTTGGGTAGCGAGTTGGTGGCAGACATGCCATTCAAGGCTGATATCAATGAGGCGCAGGTCGAGAAGCTGGTTCAGCAGGCCGAGCAAGCGGGTGCGCAAATGGTGCTGAACCATGGGAGCAGCGGTGTCTATGAGACGTTTATACGGAAGTCGCGTGCCCGCGGGGCTCGTATCACGTTTTATGGAGTGAACTCGGGCTCGACGCAGTTGGCCAAGCACCTGGGGGAGTTGGCGCACGGCATGGTTTTTTCGCAGGTGGTGCCTAGCCCGTGGGAGCGCAAAACCAGCATCACCCGCGAGTACCAGGACGAATTTGCCAAAGCCAGGCCAGGTGAAGAGTTTTCATATGGGAGCCTGGAGGGCTACATGACCGCCAAGGCGTTGGTCATGGCCTTGCGGCTGGCGGGTCCCAACCCCACGCGAGAGGGTTTTTTGCTGGCACTGGACGGTGCCCGGATGGACCTCAATGGACTGAAGGCCGTTTATGACCGCGACCTTCATCAGGGTCTGAACTTTGTCGATCTCTCGATCGTGACACGCGAGTCCAAGTTTCGGCATTGATTCCAGGGTTGGCCCTTTTAATGCATCATTTTGGTGCAATTGCTCCAATCGCAGTGGTCAAATTTTCTTTTTTCAGAATTTTTTTGAAAATAACCCTAAATAACCCCCTAAATCTGCCGTTAAGAAAGGTACGTCTACACAGAAAAGTAACTGGAGGGGGTCAAAAACCCTAACATCATGCAATTGCCGTCCATTGATCGAAACCCAAATCTGAGGCCATTCGGCTCAGAGTTGGCTTCGTCTGGGGCAAACAGGGTGATACCGATAGCCCCGGTGAATCCAGGAGTGAGTGCAAGCCCATCGATTGCGCCGGTACCCAGCGTGATTGATATGGTGAACCCTGCGCTGAAGACCAATGAAGGCGAGCCGGTGCACACCAGCGTGTCGGACCCCGGTCGGCGTGGCTCCGAAGCCGCAACCTCACCGAAAGACTGGACCATTCATCGCCCGGCGGCGGAAAAAGCTGAAGTGCCGCCGCCCAAACCGATGTACGAAGTGCTGATGGACCACATCAAGAGTATGTGGACGGCCAGTGCCAGCGCCATTCAGTTGGAGCAGGTTAACAACCAGCTCAATCCGCCGGTGGCGGTGGTGCCTTCAGAGGCTCCGGGCAACCTGGCAAAGGAAGTTCTGGTCTACGACCCGAACATCATCAAGAAGAATGAGAAGATCTGATCGCGGGTTGGCGCCGCAATAGGTCTTTGGCCTAACATTGCGGCTATGCATACCAGCGCCCTTGTTCTCTTCTCCGGTGGCCAGGATTCCACCACCTGCCTTGCCCACGCCCTGCAACGCTACGAGCGTGTGGAAACCATTGCCTTCGACTACCGCCAGCGCCACAGCGTCGAGCTGGATGCACGTCTGGTCGTATTGACAAAGATTCGCGAGCAATTTCCCCAGTGGGCACCCAAAATGGGCGAAGACCACCTGCTGGACCTGGCTGTGCTGGGCTCGGTTAGCGAGACCTCGTTGACCCGACAGACCGCCTTCAAAATGGAGAGCTCGGGTTTGCCCAATACTTTTGTGCCGGGGCGCAACCTGCTGTTCCTCACGCTGGCGGCGGCGGTGGCCTACCGGCGCGACCTGCAGGTGATCGTCACCGGCGTGTGTGAGACCGACTTTTCCGGCTACCCGGATTGTCGTGATGACACCATGAAAGCGATGCAACTGGCGCTCTCGCTGGGGATGGACAAGCGCTTCCTGATTGAAACCCCGCTGATGTGGATCGACAAGGCCGCCACCTGGGCACTGTCCGAGTCACTGGGCGGCCAGCCACTGGTGGACCTGATCATTGAGCACACCCACACCTGCTACTTGGGTGACCGCGTCCACCGCCACGCCTGGGGCTACGGCTGCGGCGAGTGCCCGGCCTGCGTTTTGCGTGCCAGGGGCTACGAGAAGCACACGGCGTAAAAGACGGTCAATTGCGTATGCCGCTGGCCACATGGCCTGATGGCACATGGCGCGCAGCGGATTCAATGTGCCCCGTCTGGTCATCAAAGAAGAAGTCGGGTTCAAACTCGCGCAAGAACTCGCCTTTGTCCAGGCCGCCCAGAAACATGGCCTCATCGACTTCAATGTTCCAGTTCATCAGGGTGCGAATGGCGCGTTCGTGGGCCGGTGCGCTGCGGGCCGTGACCAGCGCAGTTCGAATGCGCATTTGGGGCGAAGCGGCTTGCTGCAAGCCGTGCAGTGCCACCAATAGCGGCTTGAAGGGGCCGTCGGGCAGTGGCAACGCAACCTTGTCCTTCTCATGCTGCTGGAAGGCATTCAACCCGTGCGACTGGTAGATGCGCTCAGCCTCGTCGCTGAACAGCACCGCATCGCCGTCAAACGCAATGCGCACTTCAGTCGGGTGCGCGTCGCTGGCGTGGGCGGAATGGGGGTAGACCTGCGCCGCGGGTACGTTGGCTGAAAGCGCGGCGCGCACATCGCTCAAGTGGGTGCTCAAGAACAGGTTGGCGCGCAGGGGCTTCAGGTAGCGCCATGGCGGTTCGCCCCGCGTGAAGGAGCAACGGATGATGGGCAAGGCATAGTGCGCGGCCGATTTCATCACCCGCAGCCCGCTCACCGGATCGTTGCGCGACAGGATGACCACTTCGACCTTTTGGGAGGCGTCCGTGTTGAACGCCAGCAGCTTTTGCACCAGCGAAAACGCTACACCGGGTTTGGCCGGCAGGTCCAGCCGCTCCAGTTGCAGGCGCATGTAAGCGGTATCGTCGGCCTGCTCGAAAACCTCGTTCTCTTCTTCAAAGTCGAACAGGGCGCGGCTGGAGATCGCCACGACCAATTTGCCGTCCAGTGAGATTCCCATATCAACTTTGCAAAAACATCCGGTACACCGGGTTGGCCGTTTCTTCTACAAAGGGGTAGTCTAGCGTTTGCAGGAACTTGGCAAATGCCTTGTCGTCGGTCTTGGGTACTTGCAAACCCACCAGAATGCGGCCGTAGTCTGCGCCCTGGTTACGGTAGTGGAACAGGCTGATGTTCCAGCCCGGGCGCATCAGGCTCAAAAACTTCATCAGCGCACCGGGCCGCTCGGGGAACACAAAACGCAGCAAGCGTTCGTCCTGCGCCAGGCTGGAGATGCCGCCCACCATGTGGCGAATGTGCTCCTTGGCCAACTCATCATGGGTCAGGTCCAGGGTTTTGAAGCCATGCTTGGTGAAGTTGGCAGCCACCTTGGCCGATTCCCCCCGCGCCTGCGTGGTCAGGCCCACAAACACATGGGCCTGCGTTGCGTCGCTAATGCGGTAGTTGAACTCGGTCACGTTGCGCGGGCCACCGGGCAGTTCGCCAATCAGTTCGCAAAAGCGCTTGAAGCTGCCACGCGCTTCCGGAATGGTGACCGCAAACAGGGCCTCGCGCTCCTCGCCCACTTCGGCCCGCTCGGCCACAAAGCGCAGGCGGTCAAAATTCATGTTGGCGCCGCACAAAATAGCGGCATAAGTTTCGCCCTTGGTCTTATTTTTGGCGACGTACTGCTTGATGGCGGCCACGCCCAACGCACCTGCGGGCTCCACAATGCTGCGGGTGTCGATGAAAACGTCTTTGATGGCGGCGCACACGGCGTCGGTGTCCACGGTGATGTATTCATCCACCAGATTGCTGGCCACGCGGAAGGTCTCCTCGCCCACCAGCTTCACAGCGGTGCCGTCGGAGAACAGGCCCACATCGGGCAGAGTGACGCGGGTTTTGGCGGCGACCGACTGGATCATGGCGTCAGAGTCGTTCATCTGCACGCCAATGACCTTGATGCGCGGGTCCACTGCCTTGATGTAGTTGGCAATTCCGGCAATCAGGCCACCGCCGCCAATGGCCACAAACACGGCGTCCAGAGCCGGTCGCCCTGTCGTTTCCGGTGCTGCGGGTGGATTGCGCAGATGCAGGGTTTGCACCTGGCGCAGCATTTCCATGGCAATGGTGCCCTGCCCGGCAATCACGTCCGGGTCATCAAACGGGTGCACAAAGGTCAAACCCAGCTTCTTTTGCAGAGTCAGTGAATGGCTGTAGGCATCCGAATAACTGTCGCCAAACAGCACCACTTCGCCACCAAAGCCACGCACCGCGTCCACTTTGAGCTGCGGCGTGGTGGTTGGCATGACGATCACGGCACGCGTGCCCAGCTTGGCGGCGCTGAGCGCAACGCCCTGGGCGTGGTTGCCGGCGGAGGCGCAAATCACGCCGTTCTTGAGCTGCTCGGCGCTGAGCTGCGCCATTTTGTTGTAGGCCCCGCGCAGCTTGAAGCTGCGCACCGGTTGCTGGTCTTCGCGCTTGAGCAAAACCGTGTTGTGCAGGCGCTTGCCCAGTTGTTTGGCAGGCTCCAGCGCTGACTCGGCGGCCACGTCATAGACGCGTGCGGTCAGGATCTTCTTCAGGTAGTCGGCGGGGGTCAGGTGTATCGATTTTTTTTCTGTCATGTCAGGTTCTATTGGTCAAACGCTTCTGGGTCGGCAGGGGGTACTTGGGCCAATGCTGCTCGAAATTTCTCAGATGAGCCGCGCGCCGCGCGCTCATTCAGGTACTGCTCGGTGGCTAGGGCAGAAACCTTTTCGGCGACTGCGGAGGCGATAAATTGGTTCATGGATACCTGGTCTTGTCGCGCGATGTCTCGGGCCAACCTATGCAGTGAGTCAGGTAATCTGATGCTGATAGCGCTCATGGATGTTTCTCCTCCAAAAATTGCAAAAATTCGCGTGGCGTTTGTACCGGCACACCGAGGGGTTGGGCGCGTTTGAAGTCGGCCACATTCCAGGTAATGATCCGCGCGTTGGCTTTGACGGCCAATTCCAGCACAAAGTCATCCCCGGGGTCTTTCAGCACGGGCCGCCAAAGGTAATAAATCTTGTGCTGCGTGGCCCGAGCGCACATGAAATCCACCACATCGTCAATTTGTTGCGCGCTTAAAGTCAGCAAACCCCTTTTTAGGACTGCCTCATATTCAGCCACCAAAGGTGTGGAAATGTGCAGCTGGAATAGATCTGCCTCCAGCATGGATAGCAATCGGTAGGAAGTGCCCTTTGACGATCTGAGCGCCGTGACCAGCACATTGGTGTCGATAACGATCTGTGGCTTCATTTTGGTATTATAGGGAATACCGAAACATTTGAAGTGGGAGAGTTTCTATGGAATGCACAGTCAGTTGGACCGGCGGTTTGAACACCCGCTCAGGCATGGGCTTTGTCGCCGAAACCGGCAGCGGCCACACCCTGGTAATGGACGGCGCGCCAGACGCCGACAAGCCCGAGAACGGAGGGCAGAACCTGGCTCCACGTCCCCTTGAAACGGTGCTCGCCGGCACGGGCGGTTGCACGGCCTATGACGTGGTGCTGATTCTGAAGCGCGGTCGCCACACCGTGCAGGGTTGCACCGTGAAACTCACGGCGGAGCGCGCTGAAACCGAGCCCAAGGTCTTCACCAAAATCCACATGCACTTCACGGTGACCGGTAAAGGCGTCCCCGCCGCCGCCGTGGAGCGGGCCATTGCCATGAGTCATGAGAAGTACTGCTCGGCTAGCATCATGCTGGCCAAGACGGCAGACATCACGACCAGTTTTGAGTTGCTGGAGAGCTAAGTCCACTAGGGCGGTTAGACCTCAGGGTGGCCTAGACGTGGTGCGCCACTGTGGTCATCACCTTGGCCGCTGCGCGCATCAGGTCTTTGACGGGGGTGGGCAACTCCATGGCTCCAGCCTCTTTGGCATCTTGCGCATGGCGCAGCTCGTCATCGCGCATCTGGGACACGATGGCGCGTGAAGCGTGGTCGCCTGGCGGCAGCTTGTCGAGGTGGCTTTGCAAGTGGGCACCAACTTGCACTTCGGTCTCCACGACAAAACCCAGGCTGACCGCATCGCCCAGTCGGCCTGCCAGAAGACCCAGTCCAAAAGCGCCTGCGTACCAAAGCGGGTTCAACAGGGAAGGGCGCGCATTCAGCTCTTTCAGGCGCTGCTCGGTCCACGCCAGGTGGTCGGTCTCTTCCGTGCAGGCACGGGTGAAATGTGCACGCAGCGCAGGGTTTCGGGTGGTCAAGGCCTGCGCCGTGTAGAGTGCTTGGGCGCATACCTCGCCCACGTGGTTGACGCGCATGAGCGAGGCTGCGGCACGACTCTCGGTGGCATTCAGCTCGGTGGTTTGGTCGGCCAAAGTCGGGCAGGCAAGCGCGGCGCGGGGCTTTGTAAACAAGGTGCGCAGGGCGGAATCAGCGGCGTTTAGCAGCGAGTCCATGGTCAAACTCCGTCAAAAGATCAGTATGGCAGTCTACCGTGCTTATGGGGGGGAAAGAGGAAACAAATTGTTGCAACCCCGCAACGGATGCGACTGGAAATCGAGGTTTTAGGCGCATTTATCCACCAATGCTTTGCCAAACCAACAGGGGTCTGTTGCAATAGCGTAACTTCCTGACACAGGAGGTTGGCCCGGGGTTTCGACTCCGCAGGACCTTAGCCCGCTGTATAACCTTTTTGAGAAACCCGAAATGAA
>CAIYDK010000375.1 GCA_903924955.1 uncultured beta proteobacterium
TGCCACCTTTGACAAAATCTTGGAGGCCAAGCCCAAGCTGCGCACCCAAGGCAGAATCAAAAAGCGCGCATTGTTAACCTGAAGTTCCTCCCCCAAAAACCCGAGTTTCTCCAATGAAACCCGCATTGAATTGGGTTCCGCGTTCTGTCTACGGTTTGATTTGGTTGATCAAGTCGAGGGCGCGTTTTTGGGTGTGGTTGGGCGTTGTGATGATCTCGAAAGTGGGGGCATCCACCGCACCACCTGGGGTGCGGCAGGTGTTTCGCACAATGCTTTGAAGCTGCGCCATCAAAGTTTGGAAGCTATGCACCGCAGAGCCGTCATCGAGGGTTCGACTGAGCACCTTCTTCATCGCAGCATCTGAACGCGTGGCAGGCGCCACCGGGTCACGCACAAGCTTGGCTGCCTGATCCTCATCAGCGAACATCAACTCGCGCCAGACATCACGCATGTGCCACTCTACGTAGTAGGCCAGCATGCAAAGAAAAATGTGCGCACGCACCCGATTCTCAAGACGGTGATGAATCGGGCGCACCTTCAAATCCATCGTCTTGATCGAGCGAAACGCGCGCTCCACTTGCGCCAGGGACTTGTAGGTACGCACACAGGTGGGCGCATCCATGCGCTCTGCCTTGACGGACGTGCGGATGATGTACAGCCCGTCCAGGGCCGCCTCGGCAAAAATTCTGTCCGTGTTGCGCGTGAACGTGAAGCTGTCATCAGCGATCAGCAACTCAAAATGCTTGGCCACCTTGTACTGGTTGACCACCTTGCCGATGGCCACGCCAATCTTGTCCTGGCCTACCAGCTTACCTGCGTCAACGCGCACCTTGATCTTCTCCAGATTCTTCTCGGTGGCCGCCAGCAAATCATTGCGGGTGTGCACCCGCAGTTTGGCCAACTCCGGATTGCGGCACGCCACCAGGCGCTCACCCGGGAAATCCGGGCTGCTGATCTCAGCCAAGTTGCGCTCATCAAACAAGCCCATCTGCACACGACCGTGCTCCACCAGCGTGCGAATGGCGCTGCTGCGCAGCGCCGTGATCCAGGCCACGTTGGCATCCGTGCTCATCTCATCAATGGCCTTTTGCGAGATCATGCCCCGGTCACCCACCATGACCATGCGTTTGATGCCGAACTCCTCGCGCAGGCGCGTGACCTGCGGCATGAACGTGGTGCTGTCTGAAGTATTGCCCTCATGCACCGAGACCGCCACCGGGCAGCCCCGCTCGTCGGTGAGCAGCCCGTAGTTGACCTGCAGGGTGCCACGTTTGCCGTCTCGGCTGTAGCCCAGCTTGGCCAAGGGGCAGTGCGAGCCCTCGAAGTAGCTCGATGAGAGGTCGTACAGCACCAGGGAGTCTTCCTGCAGGTGGCGCGCTGCCAACTTCTTTTGAATCCGATCCTGCCCGCCAAGCAGCCAGTCCATGGCTGCGTACAGGTCATCCTCAGTGGCATCAGTTACGCCAAACTCAACCGCCAGGGTGGTGGTGTGCCACAGGCGGGTGGTAGCCAGTTTGGTGGCCGGGCAGATGATGCGCGAGGCCACCATTGCAGCTACCAAGTCACGCTCAGGGCAGGGTTTGGAGGCCAGCAAGGACGCAAAGCCCAGGCGCTGCATGGCCAGGGCGATGGCTTGCACATGGCCGTGGGCGGGAGATGCGGTGATCTCAAAGGCTTCATTGATCGGCTGCAACACATCGCCACGCAGGGTGGAGCGAATCATCTGCACTTGAGCCGCTGACAAGGCAGACAAATTAGCCAGAGTGCGCTTGCAAACCTTGGCACCTTCACGGTAGGACTCGCGCAGCAAAACAGTGGGGGACGAGCCACGATTGGGGATGATATTGATGTGCATGTCTACATTGTAATACTTATTAATTGGCAAATATAAACATGTACATGTCTACATATTTGCATCAAAAAACACACTAACGCATTGATTTCAAAGGGGATTTAAGCAAACGTAGGGAGGAACTTCAGATTAGTGGCCAACTTGTGCGCCGTCCTTGGATTAGGTGATTTTTTTAAAACAGCCGGGTGGGGACCGGCGTAGCGGGGAGGCGTGGCTACAGCGCCTCGGACTTGTCCATGCGAAGTGTGGTCAAACCTGGCCGTTCCCTAGATGCCCATTGGATCTGGGTTGTTTGTGTGCGGCCACAACAGGACGACTTTGGGTAAACCGTCGAACCTGCGGTGCAACCAACGCGAGCTCGGGCGCGTCGCACAGCCTTCCTTGCGTGATGGCACTCACGCTGCACTACTGCCCCATTCAGCGACTTACGCCGCCTTGTCAGTGGGCTTGGACTTTTTGTCTGGCGCCGGCGTTTTTGTTGCGGGTGGGTTCGAACGCAAAGATGCCCCCTCAATGCGAATCGTGATGCAGTGGTGCTGCAGGCGATCAAGCAGCGCATCGACCAGCGGCTTGTTGCCAAACA
>CAIYDK010000376.1 GCA_903924955.1 uncultured beta proteobacterium
AATTTCAACAGGTGTTGGTGGTTTTTTTGGTGGTTTTTTCCTGATTGTGAGAGAAAAATCGCTGGAGCGTGTTGATTTTAAAGGAGAAGAATTGAGGTGCCGTTCCGTCTTGTAAGCGGTAGGTCATCAGTTCGAATCCGATAATCGGCACCATTTACAATTTGCATGCTCACTCAGGTGATTGTTCTTTGCGTCAGTACCTTAAGTCGGATTGCGCTCACCTCACACCCCTTGGCCCGAAGGTGAGATTCGAAAGTCGGCAGCAATTGCCGGATTTTTGCGGCGATTGAATTGTTGTCGAGAATCAGGCACCAAACTGACCCGTCAATGGGGCCAGGTCGCACGGTAGACCTGAGGGTTGCTGGAATGAGTTTCTCGATCAATTTGAGCCGTGCCGATGATTCCGTTGCTAGCGCCGACAAGTGCGCCAATGTCGGTGAATCCTGGGTTGCCTGAAGCAACGTAAACGACTGATGGCGGCGGTTCATGACCTTGAATGAAAGAGGATTTGAATGCAATTGATTATCACTGATGCGTGGCTGATCAAAAGCCGGGCAGTTCATCTTAGCGGCACAAAGCTAATACTTGCGCTCATCTTCCTTTCATTTGTTTTAATGTTGTCTGCGGCAGGGCTTTACCATTGGGTTTTTCTCAAAGGTGCTCGTGAAGGTTGGCCTGTCATTGGAAGCCTTGTTCGTCTGGTGGTGAAAGATGAGTTTGCGCAGCGTGACCGTTTTTTGCGTGAAAACATCGAAGTCATGGCCAAAAAGTTGGGGGAAATGCAGGCCAAAATGCTCCAACTCGAGTCGCTGGGCGAGCGTGTTTCCGGACTTGCGGGTGTCAACCCCACTGACATCAAAATCAAACCCGGACAAGGCGGGCGTCTCCTGTTAGAGCGAGACCTGTCGATGACTGAACTCCAAAGCACACTACAAGATCTGGACGAAGTCGCCAGTCAACGTTCCGATCTCATGGCGGTTCTCGAATCACGTTTGTTTGAGCAAAAAATCAAAAAAATGATGGTGCCCACTCAAAGTCCGGTTGCAAACGCCAATTTGGGCTCAGTCTTTGGCTGGCGCGTAGACCCCATTAGCGGGCGCTCCGCCCTGCACACTGGACTTGATTTTCCGGCCACTCCTGGTACGCCGATACATGCCGCTGCAGGTGGAGTCGTCGTAACCCAGGAGTTCCAATCTGAGTATGGCAACATCATTGAAATAGACCATGGCAACGACTTGATCTCCAGATACGCACATTCTTCCAAAGTAAGCGTCAAGAAGGGAGACCTCGTTAAGCGCGGACAAAAAATTGCCGAAGTGGGCAACACCGGGCGATCAACCGGACCCCACTTGCACTTCGAAGTGCTGGTGCAAGGCATCCCCCAGGATCCCCAAAAATTCTTAAACGCAGGTCGCAACCTCTTTGTCGCCTCAGCTACACAGGGCGGCGCGAATGGATCCATGGTGTTAACTGCTTCGAAAAGCGATTTGACGGGAACGCACGCCGGGCAAAGGTAAAATCAGCGGTTTGGTTTTCTCGGTGGTGAAGCCTGTCTCTTCGGAACTTGCTATTCACCAGAACA
>CAIYDK010000377.1 GCA_903924955.1 uncultured beta proteobacterium
GAAATTCCGGACGAAGACGCAGAAAAAATCACTACGGTGCAAAACGCTGTCGATTACGCCAGCACACACAAGAAAGCCTGATGCGGCTTGCGTGGCACCTTGGTGCCACGTGGATCGGGGCTGGTGCATCCGTGAAGTTGCGCAGTCCGCTGATCCGAAACAGGGCCGTTCCAGACGGCTTTTTTTTGACCAAATCTGAAGACTGATTGCTATGGCCCGTCGTCGCGTTGTTGTTACTGGTTTGGGTTGCGTGAGTCCTGTTGGAAACACGGTGGATGAAGCGTGGTCCAACATTCTTGCCGGAAAGTCCGGCATCGGAAAAATTTCCCGGTTTGATGCTTCGGCGTTTTCATGCCAGATTGCGGGTGAAGTTCGTGATTTCAACTTGGACGCGTACATGACGTCCAAGGAAGCGCGCACCATGGATACTTTCATCCATTACGGCATCGCGGCCGCTGTGCAGGCGGTTGTTGATTCGGGTCTGCCGACTGGCGATGCATTAGGTGAAGAAGCCGCCACGCGCGTTGGCTGTGTGATTGGTTCCGGCATCGGCGGTTTGCCCATGATTGAGGGCATGCACGTTGAATACACCAACCGTGGGCCACGCCGTATTTCACCATTTTTTGTACCTTCAACCATCATCAATATGACCGCAGGTCATGTGTCGATGCGGTTTGGGTTTAAAGGTCCGAACATTGCCATCGTCACGGCCTGCACGACAGGCTTGCACTGCATTGGTGAAGCCGGTCGCATGATTGAGTATGGTGATGCCGATGTCATGGTCGCAGGCGGGTCCGAGGCGACCGTTTCTCCGCTCGGGATTGGCGGATTTGCTGCCATGCGGGCGCTGAGTACCCGAAACGATGACCCCGCAACTGCATCGCGACCATGGGACAGGGATCGCGACGGTTTTGTTCTGGGCGAGGGAGCCGGTGTAGTGGTTCTGGAAGAATACGAACATGCGGTGGCACGTGGAGCCAAGATCTATGCCGAATTGGCGGGTTTTGGTATGAGCGCCGATGCCGGTCACATGACCGCTCCGAATATGGATGGTCCTCGGCGGGCCATGCTGGGTGCCATGCGTAATGCTGGCGTCAATGCAGATCAGGTGGATTACCTGAACGCACATGGCACCTCGACGCCGTTGGGTGACTTGAATGAAACCAATGCGATCAAGGCTGCTTTGGGCGATCACGCCAGGAAAGTTGTCGTGAATTCCACCAAATCCATGACTGGCCATTTGCTGGGCGGCGCCGGTGGTATCGAGTCTGTCTTCACGATTCTGGCTTTACATCACCAAAAGAGTCCACCGACCATCAATATTTTCAATCAGGATCCCGAGTGCGATCTGGACTACTGTGCCAACGTCGCCCGTGATATGCGCATTGATGTGGCACTCAAAAACAACTTTGGATTTGGTGGCACGAACGGCTCGCTGGTATTCAAGCGCGCTTAAGCGACGCCGGTTACCTGATACGGAATATGCACCGGCCCCCGGCGGTCAGTTTCTCGGCGGGCAGGTCCCGTTGGCATTTGCGGTGTATTCTGTTTCTGTTTGTGAGCGCAGCGGTGGTTTTTTGGGCATTTGCAGTGGGGCAACCCCAATCTGATTGGCAAGCCGTTGCTGTTGCGTGCACCTTGCTGGCTGCCGCACTGTGGGCCTTGTTTGGCTGGTATCAATCTCCACAAGGTACTTTGAATTGGAATGGCGAACAGTGGCACTGGTCCGGATATGCCGATCAACCGGCATGCATACTATCCCTGCGCATGGACTGGCAAAGAAGTTTGCTGGTGTCACTGCAGCGCCGGGGCAAACCGACGGACTGGTTGTGGCTTGACGCTGGTTCCGACGCTGTGAGCTGGAGAGCGTTTCGCCGCGCCGCATGTTCCATTCAAAGTGGATTTCCAGAGGATGATGGTGTGCAGACCAGCCGTTCACACGGAGAGGTCGTGTGAGTCCTCATGGAGCAACCCCCGAGCAGGACAGCGATACTGTGTTGGTGCAGCGCACGGTGGCCGGTGATCAAAAAGCGTATGGCTTGCTGGTCCTGAAGTACCAACGAAGAATCCAACGCCTGATTGGCCGGATGGTGCGTGATGTGGACCTTGTCGAAGACATTGCACAAGAAACGTTTGTACGCGCCTACCGTGCGTTGCACCAGTTTCGGGGTGATGCACAGTTTTATACCTGGCTCTACCGTATTGCGGTCAATACCGCCAA
>CAIYDK010000378.1 GCA_903924955.1 uncultured beta proteobacterium
CAGCCATTTCAGTCGCTTGCTTAACAGCCTTTTGCACCGATTCCAGCGCGTTGTTGGCAGCAGCAACCGAGCTCTTCATGATGGCAACAGCAGACTCAGAGCCAGCTGGTGCGTTCTTGGCAGCGGTGTCAACCATGCCCATGAATTTCTTCTGTGCATCAGCAGCCTGGCCTTCAAAGTTCTTGCCCAGGTCAGCAGTGGCTGCTGTCGCGATGTCATACAGGTGACGGCTGTAAGCAGCGGTCTTCTCAGCCAAAGGCTGGAACAGGCCGGATTGCAGAGCCAACAGTTCTTGTGCGTCTTTCGCGCTCAGCAGGGACTGGGTGTGGCTGTTGGCTTCAGACAAAGCTGCTTTGGAAGCGGTCAGGTTCAATTCGACGAGTTTCTCTACGCCTTCAAATGCCTTGCTGGTCAAGCCAAACAGGGTTTCAACGTTTGCTTTGTGGGAAGCCATAACTTGTTCAACGGTCATCATGTCAATATCTCCAAGAGTTGAGGTAAAAAATTTACTATCTGCCCCGAGACGCCGCCTGGAGGCATGTCTATGTTGCAGTGCAGCATGGTTTGAATTATAGGGTTCAAAAAATGTCGCGCAAGTCTTTTTTGCTGCAATGCAACAAATTAGAACATTTTTTCTAAACCGAGTGCTTTTCACATCGGCGTCACGCAGGCGTCAGTTAAAACCCATCTCGGCAAGCCGTGCGCTAACTGCATGGCTCAGTGCTGGCAGAATGAAGCCATGCTGGAAACCAAGCCCACACCCGAACCGCGCAGTGGCTATCGCGCTTTTCGTTCCATAGCAACTCGCTGGATGGATAACGATGCCTATGGGCACGTCAACAATGTTGTGTATTACAGTTGGTTTGATACGGCGGTCAACGCCTATTTGATCGAAAGGGGTGTGCTCGACATTCACAGGGGTGAGACCATAGGCCTTGTGATTGAAACACAGTGCAACTACTTTGCCTCGCTGGCCTTTCCAGAAACGGTCGAGGTTGGTATTCGGGTTGCCAAGCTGGGAACCTCGAGTGTGCGGTATGAAGTGGGCATATTTGGCGCCTCGGACATGACCGCTGCCAAAGGGCATTTTGTGCATGTTTATGTAGACAAGAACACGCGCAGGCCGGTTCCGCTGCCTGCGCCATTAAAAACTGTTTTGGAGACTCTGTTATGACCCTGTCAGTCGTGGATGAGGCAATTACCTCGCGCATGTCGGCCCGTGCCTTTACCAACCAGGCGGTGCCTCGTGATGTGTTGGAGCAGATTTTGCAAGTGGCCAGTCGTGCACCGTCGGGTACCAACTGTCAGCCATGGCACGTTTACGTGCTGCAAGGCGCCAGCCGCGACTCACTTGTGGGACAGGTGTGCTCCCTCCACGACGCCATGCGCACCGACCCGGCTCTGGTGGCGCAGTACGCGGAAGAATACGACTACTACCCGCAAAAATGGGTTAGCCCCTATATTGACCGCCGCCGTGAAAACGGTTGGGGCCTGTACGGTCTTATGGGCATTGGCAAGGGGGACAAGGACAAGATGCACGCGCAACACCAACGGAACTACCGTTTTTTTGATGCGCCGGTAGGCCTGATGTTTACCGTTGACCGTGCGATGGGGCGCGGCTCACTGCTCGACTATGGCTGTTTCTTGCAGAGCATCATGGTAGCGGCGCGTGGGCACGGTCTGCACACCTGCCCACAGGCGGCGTGGAACGGTTTTTCCAAGATCATCATGCCGCATATCGGTGCCAGCGCGGATGAGATGCTGGTCTGTGGCATGGCTTTGGGCTATGCGGATGCGTCAGCCGTGGTTAACACCTTTCACACGCCACGTGTGCCGGTGCAAGAGTTCACGACCTGGCTGGATTGAGGTGCGTGGGCTAAGCCCCGCGCTGGCCCATTTGCAATGACATTTTTTGCGATCCAGTTTCTCAATGGCCTGAGCTACGCCACCACGTTATTCCTGATGGCTGCAGGGCTGACGCTGATCTTTGGCGTGACGCGCATCGTCAATTTCGCGCATGGCGGTTTCTTCATGCTGGGCGCCTTGTTCAGCGCACACTGGCTGGTGAACTGGTACCCCGCGTGGGGCGAGAATGCGTGGCTGTATGCAGCTGCTATGTTTTTGGGAGCTGCCTGCGCAGCATTGGCGGGGGCTGCAGCTGAATTTGTCTTGCTCCGGCGACTGTACGGCGTCCCCGAGTTGTACCAACTGGTGGCTACTTTTGGACTGAGTCTGGCCCTGCACGATGCCATGCGCTGGGGCTTTGGGCCGGACGAGGTGTTTGCGCCGCGCTTTCCGGGCCTCAAAGGCGCGATCGAGGTGGGTGGTGAGTTCTTTCCGCAGTACCAGGCCCTGACCATTGCGCTGGGACCGTTGGTTTGGCTGGGGCTGCACCTGCTGCTCACACGTTCGGTGTTTGGCACGCGCGTGCGGGCCGCCACGCAAGACCGGGGCATGCTGGACGCGCTGGGTATTAACCCCGCGCCGCTGATGTTGGGCACCGTGGCGCTGGGCTGTGCGCTGGCCGGGCTGGGTGGCGCTTTGCAACTGCCGCGTGAGCCCGCCAACCTGCAGATGGATGTGAACGTGGTGGTGGAGACCTTCGTGGTGGTGGTGACGGGTGGCCTGGGCAGCATCAGCGGTGCTTTTTTCGCAGCCTTGCTGATTGGACTGGTGCATGCCTTTGGCATCAGCCTTATGCCGCAAGCCACGTTGGTTCTGGTGTTCGTCACCATGGCCCTGGTGCTGGCGCTGCGCCCGCAAGGCTTGCTGGGCAAGGCGCTGGATGCTGGACCCAAGGAGGTTGCGCATAAATTTCACCGCTTGCCAAGTACCCGCAGCGGGTTCCTGCTGGTGTCCGCCGGGGTGATCGTGCTGGCGAGCCTGGCGTGGTGGGCGGGAGACTATTGGCAATCTCTGGCCAGTGATGCGCTCATCATGGTGATGTTGGGGGTCAGTTTGCAGTCCATGATGGCCTTGGGGGGGTTGGTCAGCTTTGGCCATGCCGCCTTCTTTGCGCTGGGGTCCTATGGCGCGGCGCTGGCACACACCGTGTGGGGCTGGAGCTTGCCGGGTGCACTGGCTGTGGGCTGTGCCACAGCCTTTGGAGTGGCCGCCGCCCTGGGCGGCGTGCTGGTACGCAGTGCCGGCGTCTACCTGGCCATGCTGTCGCTGGCGCTGGCTCAGGTGGTTTGGGCCGCCGCCAGCCAGTGGGTCACGTTGACGGGTGGTGACAACGGGCTGATTGGCTTGCAAATGGTCAGTGGCGATACGCGACCGCTGTTTTTTGCGCTGCTGGTGGGGTTGGCTCTGCTCAGTATTGCAGTTCTCGGGCGGCTGAGCCGCTCGACTCTGGGTGCAGCCCTGCAGGCGGTGCGAGATTCACCTCAAAGGGCTGCCGCCAGCGGCTTGCCCGTCCAGTGGATCAAATATCGTGTTTACGTGGAGAGCGCCACGCTGGCGGGCCTGGCAGGTGGGTTGTTTGCTGCGCACCAGGGCGCGGTGTTTCCGTCGGTGGCTGCGGTGTCTACGTCTGTCGATGCGCTACTGGTCATCTTGCTGGGCGGCGTGCACCAGTTGTGGGGCACGATAGCCGGGGCCACCATTCTGGTGTGGGCTGCCGCCGAACTGGGACGGGGTTTTGATTACTGGCGCGGCGCCCTGGGCTTGCTGGTGATGGTCATTATGGTGGCGGCGCCATCCGGTCTGTTGGGGCTGCGCTGGGCTTCGCAGGTGCGTACTGGCGCGGGGCCTGCCCATGGAGTGCGCCCATGAGTTTGCAGGTTCAGGGCCTCGTGAAGCACTTTGATGGCGTCAAGGCAGTCAATGGCGTGACGTTCACGGTGGAGCCAGGCGAATGCGTGGCGTTGATTGGACCCAATGGTGCGGGTAAGTCCACCACCTTTGCTTGTATTGCTGGCCAGCACCCGTTGACCGCCGGGCAGGTGCTGTGGAACGGCGAGCGCATCGAGGCACTTCGCCCGGCGCAGCGCCTGCAGCGCGGCATTGCCCGCACATTTCAAGTGGCACAGACCTTCGAGGCACTGACTGTGCTACAAAATGTGCAGCTGCTCACGCAGATTCCACGGGGGCTAGCGGCCTATAACTTGCTGGATTCCTGCGACAGCGGGCAGGCTAGGGCGCTGCTGGAGCAAGTGGGCCTTCACCACCTGGCTGACGCGCAAGCGCAGGGTCTGCCCTATGGTGGCAAGAAACGATTGGAGTTGGCCATGGCGCTGGCCGGGCACGACACAGGGCTGCTGCTGCTGGACGAACCCGCTGCGGGCCTGGCCGCTGAGGAGCGTGCGCAACTGATGGAGCTGGTGAAATCGCTCACGCAACGCCAAGCTGGGCGGGCGGGCATGGCGGTGCTCTACACCGAGCACAACATGGACGCCGTGTTTGGTGTGGCCGACCGGGTGCTGGTGCTGATTGACGGCGTTATTGCCGCGCAGGGCACCCCTGACGAAGTTGCAAGCGACCCAGCAGTGCGCCAGCGCTACCTGGGTCAGTGGTGGGAGAAACCTCTCCATGCTTGAGATACGCGACCTGCGGGCTTGGCATGGCGCGGCGCAAGCGCTGTTTGGCGTGTCGCTGACGGTGGGCCGTGGCGAACTGGTGGTGCTGCAAGGCCTTAACGGGGCCGGCAAGTCCACCTTGCTACAAGCGATTATGGGCATTGGCCCCCGTGTAGAGGGCGTAGTGCGCTATCAAAACGAGAGCATACTGGAGTTGCCGTCCTACCGGCGCGCATTGCGCGGGCTGGGCTACGTACCGGAGGACCGACGTTTGTTCACGGCCCTGACCGTGCAGGAGAATTTACTCATCGCCGCGCGACGGGGCGCAGCATCCGTCCTGGCCCAGCGCCAGGAGCAGGTGCTACAGCTGTTCCCGGCCCTCAAGACCATGCTCCAGCGCAGCGCTGCCCACATGAGCGGGGGCGAGCAGCAAATGCTCAGCATAGCGCGCACCTTGATGACCGGCCCCAGCCTGTTGCTGCTGGATGAGCCCTGCGAGGGCATTGCCCCGGTGCTGGTGGCTTCCATTCGTGATGCTTTGCTCAGTCTGAAGGCGCAGGGCCTGTCCATGTTGGTGGCGGAGCAAAATGGCATATTGACAGCACGCGCCGACCGGGTGATTACACTGACCGCGCAGACCGCGCTTGACACTTAGACCATGATCATTACCAGCCTACTGGATACCGACCTCTACAAGTTCACCATGATGCAGGCGGTGCTGCACCAGTTTCCCGGTGCGCAGGTGGAATACCGCTTCAAATGCCGCACCCCCGGAGTTGATCTGGCGGCGCACGCCAGCGACATCCGTGAGGAAATTGGTTTGCTGTGCAGCCTGCACTTCCAGGATAGCGAGTTGGCCTACCTGCGCTCCATGCGCTTCATCAAGAGCGACTTTGTCGACTTTTTGGGCCTGTTCAGGCTCAACGAGAAATACATCACCGTCACGGCAATGCCTAGCGGCGAGATCGAGATCGTCATCGTTGGGCCCTGGCTGCACACCATCCTGTTCGAGATTCCGGTGCTGGCCATCGTCAACGAGGTTTACTTCCGCAATACCCAGCCGGTGCCTGATTTTCTGGAGGGGCGCAAACGGTTGGAAGTAAAAATCAGCCAACTGCGTTCCGAGGGTTTATCCGATCTGAAGATTGCCGACTACGGCACCCGCCGCCGATTCTCCCGTGCCTGGCATGACGAAGTGCTGCGCGTGCTGGTGTCCCGCCTGGGCACGGTGCAAAGCCCGGGCAAGAATGCGGGCGCGCCGGGCCAATTGGCCGGCACCAGCAACACACTGGCCGCCATGCGGTTAGGCCTAACACCTCTGGGAACCATGGCGCACGAGTACCTGCAGGCCACCCAGGCGTTGGGGCCACGTCTGCGCGACAGCCAGATTTTTGCCTTTGAATCCTGGGCGCGTGAGTACCGGGGCGACCTGGGCATTGCCTTGTCCGACGTGTATGGCATGAGTGCCTTCCTGCGCGACTTTGACTTGTATTTCTGCAAGCTCTTTGACGGCGCCCGCCACGACAGTGGTGACCCGTTCGAGTGGGGCGAGCGCATGTTGACCCACTACACACGCAACCGGGTGGACCCACGCACCAAGACGCTGATCTTCAGCGACGGCCTGACCGTGCCGCGCACCATTGAGCTGTACCAGCAGTTCAAGGGTCGCTGCCAGCTGGCTTTCGGCATTGGCACCAACCTGACCAATGACCTGGGCTACGAGCCGTTGCAAATCGTGATCAAGATGGTGCAATGCAACGGGCAGCCGGTCGCCAAGCTGTCGGATACGCCGAACAAGAGCATGTGTGAGGACGAGAAGTACCTGGCCTATTTGCGCCAGGTCTTTGACATCGCATCACCCACCTGAGAGATGACCATGTCCCCATCTGCGCCACGGCCACGCATCCTGGTTACCCGAGCCATTTTTCCGGAAGTGGCGCAGCGCCTCTCGGAGCACTTCGAGGTGGAGTCCAACTTGGATGACGCTGACTGGAATGCCGACGAAATTGCCCGACGCTTGCAGGACAAGACGGGGGCGTTGACGTTTGGCGTGGAACGCATCACCGCAGAATTGTTGGCCCAATGCCCCGCGCTCAAAATCTGCGCCAACATGACCGTGGGCTACAACAACTTTGACCTCGGCGCCATGAGCGCCGCGGGCGTGTTGGCCACCAACGCCCCCGACGTGCTGACCGAGACCACCGCCGACTTTGGCTTTGCCTTGCTGATGGCCACGGCCCGCCGTGTGACCGAGAGCGAGCATTTCTTGCGGGCTGGCAAATGGACACGCTGGAGCTATCAGATGTTCTCGGGTGCTGAGGTGCACGGCAGCACACTGGGCATCATCGGCATGGGGCGCATCGGTCAGGCCATAGCCCGGCGCGGCGCCTTTGGCTTTGGCATGAAGGTGATTTACTACAACCGCAGCCGCCTGGATGGCGCCACCGAGACGCAATGTCGCGCAACGTACGTGAGCAAGCAGGAGTTGCTGCAAGCCGCCGACCATGTGATGCTGGTGGTGCCGTATTCGGCGGCCTCGCACCACACCATTGGTGTGGCGGAGTTGGCCTTGATGAAGCCCAGCGCCACCCTCATCAACATCGCACGGGGCGGCATTGTGGACGATGCTGCACTCGCCGCTGCGTTGCGTGACAAACGCATTGCGGCAGCGGGGCTGGACGTCTTCGAGGGCGAACCCAGGGTCCACCCCGATTTGCTGACTGTGCCCAATGTGGTTCTGACGCCCCACATTGCCAGTGCTACGGCGGGCACACGCCGCGACATGGCCATGCTGGCAGTGGATAACCTGATTGGCTACCTGATGCATGGCAAAGCGGTGACGCCGCTGAACGCGTCGGGACTGCAAGGACGGATTTGACGTGAATGATGGAATGGTTTGGGCGTTGTTGGC
>CAIYDK010000379.1 GCA_903924955.1 uncultured beta proteobacterium
AGTCTGCAGCCCCGCATGCCACCTGGCACGCTGATGTTGATCACCGACCACATCAACGCCACCCAACGCTCCCCCTTGGTGGGCGAACCCGGCAATGCGCGCTTTGTTGACATGAGCGCCGCCTATGACCCCGAGTTGCTGACCCACACGCGCCGCTTGGCGCAGGCCAGGCAAGTGGTGCTGGGCGAAGGCACTTACCTGTGGGCGCTGGGACCACAGTTTGAAACCCCGGCTGAAATCCGCATGTTTGCCGCCTGGGGCGCCGACGCCGTAGGCATGAGCACCGTGCCTGAAACGATTTTGGCGCGCCATGCCGGACTGCGCGTGCTGGGCCTCTCTTTGATGACCAACATGGCCGCCGGACTGAGTGACGAGGCGCTGACCCACTCCGCCACGTTGCACCAAGCGCAGACCTCTGGCGCCTATGCCGCCCAGTTTTTGACAGAACTGATCGCCAGCCTGGCTGAAATCCCTTCCTTGCAAACTTGATTACTATACTTTTGATAGCTTCTTGCGCATATTCCACGAGGGCTATCAGCACTTTTCACTGAAAATTCTATGCATAAACCGATCCCCTTGCCCGAAGTCGCCCGCCTGTCCCTGCAATGCCTGGACTTGACCAGTCTGAACGACGGCGATACCGCTGCCGACATTGATGCGTTGTGCCGTCGCGCCCAGACCCGCTTCGGCCCCGTCGCGGCGGTGTGCGTATGGCCGCGCTTTGTCGCACAGGCGCGCAGCCTGTTGCCCACCAGCATTCAGGTCGCTGCCGTCGCCAACTTTCCAGCCGGCGCACTGGATGTGGTGCTGGCGCTGGCGGATGTGAAGGCGATTGTGGACGGCGGCGGCAACGAGGTCGACGTGGTGTTGCCCTACCGTGCGCTGATGAACGGACAGGCGGCAGAGTGCGCGGGTTTTCTGGCGCAGGTTCGTGCAGCCAGTCGCCCGTTGGCGCTCAAAGTCATCATTGAAAGCGGCGTGCTGGCCACGCCAGAGCTGATCGCACAGGCCACGCAACTGGCACTGGCAGCGGGAGCGGATTTTGTCAAAACCAGCACCGGCAAAACACCGGTCTCGGCCACCGAGGACGCCGCCACGGTGATACTGCGTGAAATTGCGGCCAGCGGGCTTGCTCATGCGGGCTTCAAGGCCTCGGGCGGCATTCGGACTGTGCAAGACGCCGGTGTGTATCTGGAACGGGTCGCGTCCACCCTGGGAGAAGCGGCACTGAATTCCAAGCGCCTCCGGTTTGGCGCCAGTGGTTTGCTTACCGATATTGAAGCGGTACTGGGCGGGCAGGCATCAGCCCCGACCAGCAGCGCCTACTAAGCCGGAGCGCATCCACCATGCTGGCGCAAGAAATCATCCGCACCAAGCGTGACGGACATGCACTGAGCACCAGTCAAATCGACCAGTTCGTGCGCGGGCTTGTTGACGGTAGCTGGAGCGAAGGCCAGATTGCGGCCCTGGGCATGGCCGTATTTCTGCGTGGAATGGGGCGCAACGAGTGCGTGGCCCTCACGCACGCCATGATGCATTCGGGACGCGTCATGCAGTGGCACGACATGCCCGGCCCGGTGCTGGACAAACACTCCAGCGGCGGCGTGGGCGACAAAGTCAGCCTGATGCTCGCGCCCCTGATCGCTGCCTGTGGCGGCTATGTACCCATGATCTCCGGGCGCGGCCTGGGTCATACGGGAGGCACCTGCGACAAGTTTGACGCCATACCCGGCTACAACATCACACCCGAGCCCGCGCTGTTTGACCACGCAGTGCGCACAGCAGGCTGCGCCATCATTGGCCAGACGGCCGACCTGGCACCTGCTGACAAGCGCTTCTATGCCACCCGCGACGTGACGGCCACCGTGGAAAGTGTGCCGCTGATCACCGCCAGCATCCTGTCGAAAAAACTCGCGGCCGGTTTGCAAGGGCTGGTTATGGACGTTAAATGCGGTAATGGCGCCTTTGCCGATTCACTTGGCATGGCCCAAGAGCTAGCGCACAGCATCGTGGCCGTGGCCAGCGGCGCGGGCCTCACGACCACCGCGTTGATCACCGACATGAACCAGGTGCTTGGCAACACGGTTGGCAACGCGCTGGAGGTAGCAGAGGCCATTGCCTACCTGCGCGGTGATGGCGTGCGCGAACCACGACAGCACGAGGTCACCCTGGCACTGTGCGCCGAACTGCTCGTGCTGGGTGGCTTGGCAAACGACACCACCGCCGCGCGCACCAAACTGCAAGTCGCACTGGACAGTGGCGCAGCAGCAGCGCACTTTGCCCGCATGGTGGCCGCGTTGGGTGGCCCCTCCGATTTGATGGAGCGCCCCGGCGCCTATTTAGCTTGCGCGCCGGTGGTGGTGCCAGTGCCCGCGCTACGCGCCGGAGTGCTGTGCGCCATGCAAACACGCGAGATCGGAATGACCGTGGTCGAAATGGGTGGCGGCCGACGAAAGGCCTCTGATGCAATTGACCACAGAGTCGGGCTGACCCGGGTTCAACCGCTGGGCACACAACTGCAACGTGGCGAGCCGATGGCGTTTGTGCACGCGGCAGACCTGCCAAGCGCCGAACGCGCCGTGGCACAGTTGCAAACCGTGTTTACGCTCAACGACGACCACAACGGCGCACAGGTTTGGCATGCCGCGCCCACGGTGCTGGACACCATTTCATCCACCTCGTCAGCAGTGTGATGCGCTGGACCCTCTCAGTCGCCAGTTTCCTGGTCATCCCTTTGGCACTACTGCTATTTGCCCAGTGGCCGCTGCGCGACTGGTTGCAAGCCTATTCACGCCAGGCCAATGATGTGGCGCAGATTGTGTTTGCGGTGTACGGAGCAGTCGCCATCACCGCCGCTTCGGTGTCAAAAAGCCATCTAGCCCTTACCGGGCATGCGCAAGGAGCTACTAAATTAATAGCAAGCTGGAGAGCCTGGGCTTTGCTGCTGTGCGTCGCGCCATGGGCGCTGTTCCTGCTGTGGACGGCATTTCCTCAGATGCTGGCCTCAGTGGGTGCACGGGAAGCCTTCAGTGAAGGGCTCACGCCGGGCTACTTCGTCCTGCGCGTGGCGCTGGTCCTGCTGGCGGTGCTGGTGCTGGTGGAGGCAGTACGCACCGTGTTGGCCAATAGGCGTCGCAACGGTCCAACCGAATGATCGACACATTACCCACAGCCGGATTGTGGATGCTGGCGTGTTTGGCGGTGCTGATTTTGGGCACTGGCCTGCCGGTTTGGGCCCTGCTCATTGGAACGGCCAGCGCCTTTGGCGCCGGTGGCTGGATGGTGGGACTGATTGACGGGCGCGTGCTCAGCGCCATCAGCGGGCGCACGCTGGGCCTGCTGGAGCATGACCTGCTGCAGGCCCTGCCCTTGTATGTTTTCATCGGCATCTTGTTGCAGCGTCTCACGGTGGCGGATGCACTCTTTTCATCGCTGGCGCGGATGTTCCGCTTTACTGGGGCGGGCACCTCGGTGGGCGCCTTTGGCGTGGGTGCGCTGGTGGCGCCCATGAACGGCTCGGTGGCGTCGAGTTCGGCCATGCTGGCCCGGCTGGTTGCACCGCGCCTGGGCCAACTCAACAGTGCGTCGGCCATTGCGCTGGTCAGTGCTTCCAGCACCATTGGCGTGGTGGTGCCTCCATCTTTGGTGTTGATCTTGCTGGGTGATGCGATGCTGCGCGCGCATACCGAAGCCAGCAACCTGCCCGGCTTTGTGCTGGGCACGCAGCGCATCATCAACACGCAAGATGTGTTCCACGCCGCGCTGCTGCCGGCGGGCACCGTGCTGGCGTTGTGGCTGCTGGTGGCATGGTGGCAGGGGCGCACGCATCCAGGCGCAAGCGAGAAAGCCGTGGCACCCCGCCAATGGCTGGTCGCTGCTGCGGCGGCGGGTGCCATAGTGCTTTTGCTGGCTGGGGTATTTATGGGCAAGATCTTTGCGGTGGAGGCCGCAGCCAGCGGTGCATTTGCATTGCTGTGCACGACGCTGGCTACCCGCGCGCTCGGCCGGGTGCAATGGCGCAGCGTTTTGATGGATACGCTGAGCCTGAGCGGCGCCCTGCTGGCGCTTTTGGTGGGGGCCAGTACTTTCAGCCTGGTGTTTCGTCTGTGGGGAACCGACCTGTGGATCACGCAAACCATGCTGGATTCACCCCTGTCGCCAATGGCCACTGCCGCCACCGTGCTATTGCTGGTGGCATTGTGCGCATGGGTGCTGGATGCGTTCGAAATGATTTTTGTCATCATCCCGATCGTCGCTCCGCCGCTGATTGCGCGACTGGGAGACGCCCAGCAAACGGCCGTTCTATTGCTGCTGGTGCTGCAGTTGAGCTTTCTGATTCCGCCCATGGGCTACGCCGTGATGATGGCCCGCGCCCGCTCCGGACTGGTCAACACCTCGGTCTGGCGCACACTGCGCGCTTTGTTGCCCTACATCGTGGTGCAATGTGCCATCACCGCCTGGGTTTTTTTGGCTCCTTGGACGGTACACCAGCTCGACGCCCCGTTGCCTGCAGTGATTGACGAGGCACCGCTGTCCCCGCAAGACCTTGAACAGCAGATGCGGGACATGGCGGACAAAGGAAAAGCCACCGAGAATGCGCCCATTGGCGAAACTCTTCCCGATAATTTCAAACGATAGTTTCCATCAGGTGCACACCGGACGCGCCGCACTGGGCAGCCAGATTGCCCCCGCATTGGCCCCTATCCTACGCACTACCGTGCCAGAGGGCGTTGCCGTGTAGCCGACCCCATATCCGACAGCACGGTCTCAACTACGGGCATATCCCGTCCAACTGTCCAGGCTACCTTGCGGTATCCGGCTCCACCCAACGACTCGTCAAGCACCGTAATGCCACAGTCGTGCAAATAATTCATGACCCAGTTGGCATTATTGGCCCCCACGTGGGTAGTGGTAAACATTTGCGGAAACATGTTGCCACCGCCGTAGACAAAAGCATGGCAACGACCAGGGGGAATGGCCACGTCGATCAGCAGGTCAAACATCTCCTGCATGGCTACTTCGCCATACGCTGTGTTGTGGGCGTTCGCCGCTGTTGGGCGGCCCACGTGCACGATGTGGCACATGACACCGACAGTGCGCCGCGGGTCAGTCAGGATGACGCTGACACAGGACCCCAGCAGGGTTTTGAGCTGATCCCCCGCACGCCCCAAAACCACATGGCCCGGCATCAATTCGAT
The DNA here is from genome assembly GCA_903924955.1 of uncultured beta proteobacterium. Classification (GTDB taxonomy): domain Bacteria; phylum Pseudomonadota; class Gammaproteobacteria; order Burkholderiales; family Burkholderiaceae_C; genus Allorhodoferax. The sequence goes on from CAIYDK010000379.1 coordinate 5,199, forward strand.
GGCCGCCGCGTTGTACCCCGACGTCGTCGGTGCGGGTGCTGTGCGGCGTTCAATCAACATGGCGCTTGTGCTCAGGAACCATTTACATATCGGGTCAATTGCCCAATAAGGCGCTCGCTCGATGGTGTGTCCATCAAAAATGCCAAATACCCGCTCGCACGCTGGGTACTTAATTCAAAATCAATCATCAGAGCCAGCACAGGTGCGTTTTCATCAATCACGCCGCCACTGCCTGCGCGCTGGGTAAAGATCGACTCCGAACTGATAACACTCACATCCGGCAAAGACCCTTCGAGCGACAAGTTCAAAGTTGAGGCCAGGGTCGATATGACGGCATTCAGCACGATGTTGCCCAACTCGGACAGGGCATCCGTCGCCATCTCAGCCAATTGCTCGGATGGAAAATCGCCACCCACCATCATGCGCACCAGCGCATCGCTGCTCTCTTGCGGGAACATAAGCACTGCGTCGGTGGTGAACTCACCCGTGTAGGTCTGGCGGATGGCGCATAGCAAACGCTTTTCCCGGTCGAGATAATGCCTTTTGGCCCCGCGTTGACTGGTCAGCTCTACCACTGGCACCGACAAAGGCACCTGCTCACCCACCATCTGGTAAAGCGCATCGGCCGCGATACCCACACCGATATTGAATATCTCGGTCAGCGCGTCCTGCTCCAGTTCATGGAGTTCAATCATGGGTTTGCCAGCAAATAGTCCAGCGCCTGCTGCAACGAGGCTTCGGTCGCCGGCTTTGCCACAAAATGAATGTTCAAAAGTGCAGCGGCCTTGCGACTGCCCTCCTGAATATTGGCGGTCAGCATGACCACGCGAATATCCGGATTGCGCACCAGCATCAACTGCGCCGTCTCAAAGCCGCTCATACCAGGCATATTCACATCCATCGTGACGAAATCAGGCGGAGCACTGGCCGCCATCACGATGGCTTCATCGCCCGACCCTGCTTCCTGAATCGTCCACTGGGGGCAATGGGCCGCGAAGAAGGCACGTATCCGCATCCGCGAAACCTTGCTGTCATCCACGATCAGCAGCGTGCGGGGCAATGAAACTTCCTCTTTAGACATATGCGCGGTCCTCTTCAGTTGGGCAGCGCTGCCACCGCAGCCTTGGCAATTTGCGCATCTTCACTGGACTTGACACCGCTCACTCCTACCGCGCCCAGGCATTGGCCGTCCTTGAGAATGGGTATGCCGCCTTCGAGCATGCCGTCCAGTCCAGGCGCACTCAGAAACGACGCACGACCCCCGTTGATCATGTCCTCATAGATCTTGCTTTCACGACGACCCATAGCGGACGTGCGTGCCTTGCCGGGAGCAATATGGGCAGAAATGGGGGCCGCACCGTCCAAACGCTGAAACCACAGCAGATGTCCACCGTCGTCCACAATAGCAATGCTGACCGCCCAGTTGTGCTTGAGTGCCTCAGCCTCGGCGGCTGCGGCCATGGCTTTGACATCGGAAAATTCGAGGACAGACTTGGTTTTCATGGTGAGAAATGCTCCGTATAGTTGTAGGTTGCAAGCATAACGCGCCCAGCCGAACCCGTTTGAATGTTCTCACACACAACACCCTTACATAAAAAGTGGCCAATCCGGGCGAATAATTAGGGGTTGCCGCTTGAGAAACCCTAGAATCGCCCCATCTGCACCGTGCAGACACAGAAGGAGTTTTCACTATGAATGACCGCATTACCACTTTGGACCTTAACCAGGGCTATGTTGCCTCTGGCGCTGAGCGCAATAAGGTCTTGCGCAACACCTATATGCTTCTGGCCCTGAGCTTGATGCCCACTGTTCTGGGCGCTTGGTTGGGCGTCGAGTTGGGGCTCGCGTCGCTGTTTCGCGGGTGGCTAGGCATGATTCTGTTTCTGGGCGTGGCCTTTGGCTTCATTTACGGCATCGAGAAGACCAAAAACTCGGCTGCCGGCGTGCCCATGCTGCTGGGCTTCACCTTTTTCATGGGGTTGATGCTCTCTCCCATGATTCAGGCAACCCTGGGTTTCAAAAATGGCCCGCAACTGATCATGACGGCGTTTGCCGGCACAGCCGGCGTGTTCATGGGAATGGCGGCGCTCTCCAGCGTCATCAAGCGTGACCTCTCTGGCATGGGCAAGTTCCTGTTTGTCGGCGTAATCATGCTGCTCATCGGTGGGCTGATCAATGCCTTTGTGGGTTCCACCACCGGCATGATTGTGCTGTCCATGATCAGCATCGGTATCTTCAGTGCCTACATGCTGTATGACATCAAACGAATCATCGACGGTGGCGAAACCAATTACATCAGTGCCACCCTGGCCCTGTACCTGGACATCATCAACGTGTTCCAGAGCCTGCTGGCCCTGCTGGGCATCTTTGGCGGCGAGCGCGATTAATGCGCATCCCCGGTCCGCCCGGAACCCTGAAAAAAGGCCCCTTGCGGGCCTTTTTTCTCGTCCCAACCGGCCCGTGATTCAATAGATGATCCAATTAGCCGATATAAAAACCACATAACCCGAATAATTCATGATTGCACGCCTGCTTCTCATCGCAATGACGCTGTCTCTGGGCGGCTGCGACAACATCGTCGCCCTCATGGCCGACCCCAAGGTCGCACAGCGCATAGCCGACTCCAAAGCCATCGGCAGCGCCTGCCGATACGGCATGCGCAGTATTGAAGATTGCTACACGCTCAACGAGAAGGCTTCCAAAGCTTCTGTGTTTGACGGCTGGAAGGAGATGGACCAGTACATGCGCGACAACAAAATCGACGGCGTCGCGTCCAAAGGCACCAAGCCCAATGCACCGGCAGAAGAGATGATCGAAGAAAAGGCCAGCGATAGCGTGCCCAAGGACAAGGGTTCAGCATCAGACGCCAAGGCCAAACCCAGGCCCAAAGCGGCTGACAAAGCCGCCCACTAAAGTCAGCCGACCCGGTCAAACACCGCAATGCTTTCCACATGTGCCGTGTGGGGAAACATATTGACCACGCCGGCCGCTGAACAACGGTAACCACCCTGCAGCACCAGCACGCCGGCGTCGCGCGCCAGGGTTGCCGGGTTGCAGCTCACATACACAATGCGCTTGGGTGGGGTCCACTGCTGTTCGGCAGCACTTGCAACGCCTTCATCAACCCGCTGGCGCACACCGGCCAGGGCCTGAACCAAGGCATAGGCACCTTCACGCGGCGGATCGACCAGCCATTTGTCAGCAGACCCATCGGCAACCAACACCTCCGGCGTCATCTCGAATAAATTTCGCGCTACGAATTTCGTAGCTGCCAGCGCCCGTTTCTCGGGGGCTGCAGCCTGATTGAGCTTAAGATTTTCCCGCGAACGCTCAACCAGCGCCTCGGCGCCCTCCACCCCCAACACTTCGCCTGCCTGTGTGGCCAACGGCAGGGTGAAGTTACCCAAGCCGCAGAACCAGTCGATGACCCGCTCCTGGCGCGTCACCTTCAACAAGCCCAGGGCGCGCGACACCAACACCCGGTTGATGTGCGGGTTGACCTGGGTGAAGTCGGTTGGACGAAACGGCATGGTGATGCCAAAGTCGGGCAAGGCATAGGCCAGTTGTGCGGTCTCGTGACCGGGCACTTCGTCCAGTCGGTGCACGGTATCCAGCCCCTTGGGTTGCAGCCACCATTGCACGCCCGGGTGGGCTACCGCAAACTGGCGCAAGCGGTTCAGATCAGCATCGCTGAGTGGCGCCAAGTGTCGCAGCACCATGGCGGTCACATCACCCAAACCGCCTTTGCCCTCCATGTCGCCCACCGCCAGTTCGATTTGTGGACAGGCTTCAGCCGCCTCCATTGAGGCAATCAAGTCGCGCAGCGGCATCAGCATGGCACTGACATGCGGCGCCAGCACGCGACATTCCTTCATGTCGGCCACATAGCGGCTCTTGCGCTCATGAAAGCCCACCAGCACCGCGCCCTTCTTGCGCACATGTTTGACCGATAACCGAGCACGGTAGCGATAACCCCAGGCCGGGCCCTCAATGGCCCGCAGGATGTTGTCGGGTTTAACCTTTCCGATGTGCCAGAGGTTGTCTTCCAGCACGCGTTGCTTGACGGCCACCTGCGCGCCAATGTGCAGATGCTGCATCTTGCAGCCTCCACAGGCACCTTCGTGCAAGCCGAAGTGCGGGCAGTCAGGGCGCACACGTTGCGACGATTCGCGGTGAATCTGGGTCAACGTGCCTTTTTCGAAGCTGTTTTTGGAACGGTGTATCTGGGCGCTCACCACCTCAAACGGCAAGGCCCCGTCAATAAACACAACCTTTCCATCGGGTTTGTGGGCCACACCCTGCGCTTCAAGGTCCAGTGATTTAACTTTGAGCCAGCCATCGGGTAGCGGTTTTTCGGTTGAAATTGTGTCTGTCATGCCCCGATTGTCTCAGGTCGCAGCGCTAACTTCTCCCCAGGGTCACGGTGCGCCTTCACAGTTGGCCATGCAGGACCCTGGGTAGACCGAGCAGTCGACACCGCTGTCGGCAGTGCACAGCGCACGGGTCCGGTAGGTGAACCGGACACCGTTTGGATAGCTGCAAATCAGCAGTGTCAACTTGCCTTGCTTAGCAACGCGCACGCCCGACAGCTTGGTGGCCTTGAGCGCATTTTTCGGCAGATCACAGGAAACATAGGCATCAAACACACCATCTGCCGACTCCCACAGGGCCACGTTTTTCAGTTTTCGGTATTGCTCAAAATCCGTGCAGACGTCAGTTTCACCTCGATAGGCGCGGGCGTCATCACTGCAAAAACCGGTGAAGGTGTACTTCAGATCCTCTTCAGTTGGGCAAGCGCCCACCTGCACTGCCGAAGCCAGGTCAGGGCACGCCAGCGAGGCTGCTCCCGCATGGGGCAGCACGCTGACTGCCAGCAAAGCCAATACAGGGAACTTCATCAAGATTCTCCGAAAACAAGAAAGGATTCGCCTGCGTGCGCTGCGCCTGTGGCGCACCGTTACAGGACTGACTGGCGGGTAATGCCCCGGCGACCCAGGTAGCGCTTGAGTTTGGCAAGCGCTTCGTTCTGCACCTGGCGCACGCGCTCGCGGGTCAGGCCCAGGCGCAGACTGAGGGTGTCGAGCGTTTCAGGGTCGTGTTCGTGCAGGCCAAAACGGCCTTCCAGCACTTCGCGTTCACGCGGAGTAAGGGTAGCAATCCACTGCTCCAGCAACTGGTCCACCTCGTGTGAAAACGTCACGTCATCGGGGGCCAGGGTCAGGTCATCAACCAGACCATCACCCAGGGTCTGGTCACCATCAGTACGGTCCAGCGATGCATCCAGCGACCGGGGCGCCTCAGCCATGGAAAGCAAATCGGCCACATGGTGGGTTTCCTGTCCCAGCAGTGCAGCAATATCTTCCACCCGAATGCCTTCAGGCCGCTTGGCAACCAGTTCGGCATCGTTTTCCAGCATGCGCCGGGCGCGCAGCACATGTTGCAACTCACGCACCACATTCACTGGCAATCGCACGGCGCGACCCTGGTACATCAACGCTCGGTCTACCGACTGGCGGATCCACCAAGTAGCATAAGTGGAGAACCGGAAGCCCCGCTCGGGTTCAAACTTGTCAATGGCGTGCATCAGGCCCAGATTACCCTCTTCCACCAGATCGCCCATAGGCACTCCGCGACCCATGTAACCCTTGGCAATGCTTACCACCAGGCGCAGGTTATGTTCGATCATGCTCTGTCGCGCAGCAAAGTCGCCAGCTCGGGCGCGGGTTGCGGTCTCGAATTCCTGCTCGGGCGTAAACAGCTCGGTACGGCGAACGCCACGCAGGTACAACGACAATGCGTCAGCCGACTCATCAGACACAGATTCAGCACTAGCGTCGCCTTGCGACAACAACTCCAATGCATGCAGCGCTACTACATCGATAGCAGAAGAATCATATTCTACGTGGGACAGAAGCACATTCCCCTGCGACGGCTGATGCACAAGCCCTGATTTTTCATGCTTGCTGTCAAAACCACTGGGGCCGGGGGTCTTCATAAGAAAGTGGACTACCTGGTCGGCAGGTACTTGGCAGGGTCGACCGGTTTGCCCTGCCGGCGCACCTCAAAGTGCAACTTGACACGGTCGGCATCGCTGTTGCCCATCTCGGCAATCTTCTGCCCCCTTTTGACCGTCTGGTCTTCCTTGACCAGGAGCGACTGGTTGTGCGCATACGCCGTCAAAAACACGTTGTTGTGCTTGAGGATGATCAGATTGCCGTAGCCACGCAAGCCGGCACCGGCATAGACCACCTTGCCGTCTGCGGAGGCCAGAATCGGTTCACCGGCAGTGCCGCCAATATCGAGACCTTTGTTTTTGGTTTCGTCAAAACCAGACAGGACCGCGCCGGAGCTAGGCCAGATCCAGGCAATGTCGTCGTCGCTCGCCGCAGCGGTGGTGGCCGCCGGTGTAACCACCGGCGCTGACGACGGGGTTGCCGTCGAAGCAGGTGCAGCGGCAGGCGCAGAAGCGGGCTTTGCCGGACCGGCTGCAATGGGGGTAGCCGTAGCGACGCCCAATGCCACAGGCTTTGCCACGGCAACGCTGTCGGCAACGGGTGGCGTTACGCGCAAGACCTGGCCCACCTCAATGCGATTGGGGTTCTCCAGGCTGTTCCAGCGGGCAATATCCTTGTGGCTTTGTCCGGTTTCCAGACCAATGCCGATCAGCGTGTCTTTGGGCTTGACGGTGTAATAGCCCGCCTTGCCAGCATTCTCAAAACCAGGAGGTTGCTTTACAGGTACCACAGGGGCCTGCATCTCGACTCTGGCTGGCACTGACGTGCGATCTTCAACCGGCGCGCGATTCATGGGCTTGGAGCCGCAGGCGGTCAACATCACCACGGCAACACCCGCCAACCACCAACCCGAACGCAAACAACCAGTCATAAACACTTCCTTCAAGCAACACCCGATTTTAGGGGGACAAAGTGCACCGCCTCCAGAATGGTCTGGCGCACGCCTTGCGGGGTTTTGTCCAGCACCAGCAGGGCTTGCGCACCGGCTGCCCCCGCGGTTATCACCGGTGCAACCAGCCGCCCGCCCATTGCCAGCTGATCAACCCAGGCTTGCGGAACAGCCTCGCCACCCGCGGCCGCGATGATGGCGGCGTACGGCGCGCCTTTGGCGTAGCCCTCCATCCCATCGCCAAACAGCAGATGCAGATTGGCCAGTCGCAGGTGACGCAGATTTTCTCGGGCCTTATCGTGCAAGCCACGCAGGCGCTCGATGCTGTAAACCTCGGTCGCCAGCAGGCTCAACACGGCGGCCTGGTAACCACAGCCGGTGCCAATTTCAAGTACGCGGCCCAGTTTTCCGCCCTGTCCGTTTCGCATCAGTTCCAGCATGCGCGACACCACCCCCGGTTTGGAAATGGTTTGCCCCAGCCCGATGGGCAAACTGGTGTCCTCGTAGGCCTGATTGATGAGCGCACTGTCAACGAAACGGTGCCGCTCAATCGCACCCATGGCGCCCAGCACCAGCGTGTCAGAAATACCCTGGGCCGCCAGCTTTTGCACCATGCGGGTTCGAACGGCGCTGGATTCCATGCCGTGACCCTGCGAAACCGGACCCTGCGCCGCTGCCTTAAGACGGACTGCGGTTGCAGCAGGCGCGACTGGCGCAGAGGGCTTGCTTGGCGCGGCAGTCGTCGTACCGACCGTATTGGGGCGGTTTTTGGCAAGCGTATCGTCAAGCTTGGCAGGAAAGGATGGGCGCTGCTTCATGGGGCAGTGAACTGCGCCCTGGCACCCAGGCGCGCGGCTGTCTGCGCCCAGTAACTCAGATGGTCGTGGTCGGTCAAATCCACCTTGAGCGGCGTCATGGCCATATGGCCCTGGGCCGTGGCATGGAAATCGGTCCCATCCGCATCATCCTTGACCGGGCCTGCCGCACCAATCCAGTACATGGTCTCACCGCGCGGGCTTTGCTGCTGAATCACCTTTTCTGCCGCATGGCGACGACCCAGCCGACACAGCTTCAAACTGCCAATTTGCTCGTAGGGCAAGTTGGGGATATTCACATTCAACAAGTACGCTGCATGCCCAATCAGCTGCTGCTGTTCCATGGACTGCACCAGCTCGCGCACCTTGCGCGCGGCACTGTCCAGGTGGTGCCAGTCGCGCTCGACCTGCGAAAATGCAATGGCCGGAATGCCAAACAGAAAACCTTCCATGGCCGCACCCACCGTGCCTGAATAAATGGTGTCATCGCCCATATTGGCACCGTTATTGATTCCCGAGACAACCAAGTCGGGTCGATAGTCCAACAGTCCGCTCAGCGCAATGTGCACGCAATCGGCCGGTGTGCCATTTACATAACGGAATCCATTGCTAGCCCGCGTTACATACAAGGGGGAATGCAGGGTCAACGCATTCGACTTGGCGCTGTTGTTCTGCTCGGGCGCAATCACTTCCACCTCTGCCACATCCTTCAATGCTTCGTATAACGCCACAATGCCGGGTGCCTGGTAGCCGTCGTCGTTTGAAATAAGAATTTTCATAATCTGCAGTGTTGAAAGACCATTGTAGAGGGCCGCCCCCTCATTGCGCGCTGGCGCCCGGGTCGCACCTGAGACTGATTTGACCCACGCCAGGCCCTATGATCCAGCGATATTTTTTGGAGATGAGACATGCACGCCTGGCTTTGCGAAAACCCAACCGGTATTGACGCCCTGAACTGGACAGAGCTGCCCACACCGCAGCCCAAGGCGGGTGAGGTGTTGATTGAAATCAAGGCTGCCAGCCTGAATTTTCCCGACATCCTTATCGTACAAAACAAGTACCAGATGAAGCCCGCCCTGCCCTTTGTGCCGGGCTCGGAGTACGCTGGCGTCATTCAGGCGGTCGGTGAAGGCGTCACCCATCTGAAAGTAGGGCAAGCCGTGGCCTGCCTCAGTGGCACCGGCGGCTTTGGCAGCCATACGCTCGCCCCCGCAGCCCTGTGCATGCCCTTGCCACCAGGCTTCCCCATGGTGGACGCGGCGGCCTTCATCATGATTTATGCCACGTCCCACCATGCGCTGGTCGACCGCGCACAGCTCAAAGCCGGAGAAACGGTGCTGGTGCTAGGTGCTGCAGGCGGCGTGGGCACCTCCGCCATCCAGATCGCCAAGGCCCTGGGCGCCAAGGTGATTGCCGCCGCATCCACCCAGGAAAAGTGCGATCTTTGTAAAAAAATTGGCGCCGATGCCACCATTAACTATTCCACCGAAAACCTGCGCGATGCTTTAAAGATCCTGACCGACGGCAAGGGCCCAGACGTGATCTATGACCCGGTGGGAGGTGATTTTGCGGAACCGGCCTTCCGCTCCATTGCCTGGCGCGGGCGCTATCTGGTGGTGGGCTTTGCATCCGGACCGATCCCCGCTCTGCCGTTCAACCTGGCATTGCTCAAGGGGGCGTCCATCGTTGGCGTATTCTGGGGCGACTTTGCCAAGCGCGAACCCAAAGCCAACGCGGCCATGATGATGGAACTGGCCCAGTGGTACGGTCAGGGCAAGATTAAGCCCGTGATTGATCGCACCATGCCCATGGCTGAACTCAAAGCTGCCTACGCCCATATGGGCTCGCGCGGGGTGATGGGCAAGTTGGTGATGGTGAACTAGATCGGGCGCGTGCATCGCGTCATTCGCGCAGATGCTCACACACGAATGCTCGAAAATTGGACGTCGCCTGTTGGGCCCACTTGGCGCAGCGCTATCTGGTTTAGACTACGGCTCTTCAATACTGGTGGTCGGGAGAGACTTTGTGCTCCATGCACGCAGCGCCGAAGGAGCAACCGCCCCGGAAACTCTCAGGCAAAAGGACCGATCACCTTACTGAACTCTGAAGAGTTGCTGGAGCTAGTCGCCCGGCACACCGCAGGAGCAAGCGACATGGCGAGAATGCCATGACGTGAATCTCTCAGGTACCAAACAGAGGGGGCGTACGCCGCGCATAGTGCGCAGCGCACCTTCCTTTCTGACTTTTTGGAAACCTGAAACCATGAAATCAATCGCAGCCAAATCGATCGCCGTTGTAGGTGGCGGCATCACCGGCGTCACCACCGCTTATGCCCTGGCCAAGCGCGGCTTTTTAGTCACCCTGTTCGAGAAGAATCGTTATGCGGCAATGGAAACATCCTTTGCCAATGGCGGCCAGTTGTCGGCATCAAACGCAGAGGTGTGGACGCACTGGTCCACCATTCTCAAAGGCGTGAAATGGATGCTCAAAAGCGATGCACCCCTTCTGGTCAACCCCACACCCAGTTGGCACAAACTCTCTTGGTTCGCAGAGTTCATTGGAAATATTCCACACTACCGTCGCAACACCATTGAATCCACGCGCCTCGCAGTGGCGGCGCGTGAACACCTGTTCGCCTGGGCCCAGGCCGAAGATGTGGACTTTGACCTCAAGAAGGCGGGCATTCTTCACATCTACCGCGACAAAAAGGGCTTTGACCATGCAGGAGAAGTTTCCAAGCTGCTGGCCGAAGGCGGTCTTGCACGTCGCGCCGTAACCCCTTTGGAGATCAAGGCCATTGAGCCGACCCTGGCAGGCACGTACTACGGGGGATATTTCACCGAGAGTGACTCGACTGGCGATATTCACAAGTTCACCAGCGGGATGGCCGCAGCCATTGAACGTATGGGCGTGACGTGCCGATATGAACAGAACGTGGTCGCCTTGCGCAGCGATGGCAGACAAGCCAGCGTCACCGTGCAAGTTGGCGCGGAACAATCGGTGCACCACTTTGACGGCCTGGTCGTGTGCGCGGGGGTTGAGAGCCGCAGTTTTGCATCGCAGTTGGGCGACCGGGTCAACATCTATCCGGTCAAAGGCTATTCCATCACCGTCAATCTGCCGGATGCCCACAGCCAAATGGCTGCGCCCACTGTGAGCCTGCTGGATGACGAGACCAAGTTGGTCACCAGCCGTCTGGGGTTGGACCGTTTCCGCGTGGCCGGTACGGCGGAGTTCAACGGGTACAACAAGGACATTCGGGCTGACCGGATTCGCCCGTTGATCGAGTGGGTGAACCAATGCTTCCCCGGCATCAATACCCGTCAGGTGGTGCCATGGGCAGGGCTGCGCCCCATGATGCCCAACATGATGCCCCGCGTTGGCAAGGGTCGACTTGCCAATGTGTTCTACAACACCGGACACGGGCATTTGGGGTGGACGCTTTCAGCCGTGACCGCGGACATGATTGGGCAAGTGGTGGCCGACAACTACCTGACTCGCAAAGTGGTGTTTCCATCCACCGCGAATGATCTCCAGGTTAATCCGCAGCATTGAATCCGGCAAATAAGCAGGCCCTGCGTTCTGCGCAGAGGTTTGCGTTTTCGGGTTTCCAATGGGTATGCTATCGGCATGAACGACCCTGTTTCTCGCACCCCTCACCCGGCATTGGGCACTACAGACGACCCGCGCCAGAGTCTGCGCAAAAGCCGCCATCAGCTCAAAGGCCGACAGGCGGAGCCTGCCGCGCTGGAGGCGGTGCGGGCCTTGATCGGTCCGCGCCCTTCAGCCGGCCACCGGCGTGACCTGCTGATTGAGTACCTGCACGCCCTGAACGACCACTACCGCGCACTGTTCCATCGCCATTTGGTCGCTCTGGCCCATGAGATGAATATTCCCATGGCCGAAGTGTTTGAGGTGGCCAGCTTCTATCACCACTTCGAGATCCTGCCAGACGACGATACGGCACCAGCGCTGACTATTCGCGTCTGCGACGGCCCGGCCTGTGAAATGGCAGGCGCGCGAGACATTCTGACGCGCCTGCCCGCATTGCTGGGCATCCCCGATATCCGTGTGGTGGCGGCACCCTGCATGGGCCGCTGTGAGCAGGCGCCGGTAGCCTCGGTCCACCAAGCTCCTGTGGTGTATGCCACGGAGAAAACCATTGCCGACCTGGCCAGGAAATATGAAAAGAATCAGCCGCTAGCCCCCGAATCACCAGCGCAGGCAGCTATAAATTTTGTAGCAAGTGAGTTCGCAGAAAAGCGCGTCACCCCCGACGCAGACAGACATCCAGTGGCCCCAGCCTATACCGACTACGCCACCTACCGGGCCCATGGCGGCTCTGGTCTGGCGGCTGCCCTGGTGCAAGGCGAACACGACCCGCGGGAGGTGATTGCGGCCATGGAAGACTCTGGTCTGCGCGGTCTGGGCGGCGCGGGCTTCCCCGCAGGGCGCAAATGGCGCATCGTGCGGGAGCAGCCAGCCCCACGACTGATGGCCGTCAATATTGACGAAGGTGAGCCCGGCACCTTCAAGGACCGCTCCTACCTGGAGCGCGACCCGCACCGCTTTCTGGAAGGGATGCTGATCGCTGCCCAGGTGGTGGGCCTGGAGGCTTGCTTTATCTACCTGCGCGATGAATACCACGGCTGCCGCGCCATTCTGCAGGCGGAGATTGCCAAACTACAGGCCGACCCGCCCTGCCCCTTGCCCCTGATCGAGCTGCGCCGGGGCGCTGGCGCCTATGTTTGCGGTGAAGAGTCGGCCATGATCGAGAGCATCGAAGGCAAACGCGGCGAACCCCGCATGCGTCCGCCCTATATCGCCGAGGTCGGTTTATTCGGGCGCCCGACACTGGAGCACAATTTTGAGACGCTTTACTGGGTGCGCGACATCGTCGAAAAGGGCCCCCAGTGGTTTGGCAGCTTTGGCCGTCACGGCCGCAAGGGGCTACGCAGCTTTAGCGTCAGTGGCCGGGTCAAGCAGCCCGGCGTCAAGCTGGCTCCAGCCGGCATCACGGTGCAGGAGCTGATTGACGAATACTGCGGCGGCATGTTAGACGGCCACACGCTCTACGCTTACCTGCCCGGTGGCGCATCCGGCGGCATTTTGCCCGCCAGCCTGAACCAGGCTCCGCTGGACTTTGACACGCTGCAGCCCTACGGCTGCTTCATTGGCTCGGCCGCCGTGATCGTACTCAGCCAGCACGACAGAGCACGGGACGCTGCGCTCAACGCCATGCGCTTCTTCGCCGCCGAGAGCTGCGGGCAGTGCACGCCCTGCCGCGTGGGCACGGTGAAGGCCGCCACTCTGATGCAAGCCGCGGTGTGGGACAACCCCACGCTGGAAGATCTCAGCCAGGTCATGGTGGACGCGTCCATCTGCGGGTTGGGCCAGGCAGCGCCCAATGTAGTTCGTTCGGTTCAAAAGTACTTTGCGCATGAAATTGGGGGTGCAGCATGAGCACGCCCATTGCATTCACGCTGGACGGCAAACCGGCCACCGCCCTGGAGGGCGAGAGCATTCTCAATGCAGCGCAGCGCCATGGCGTCGACATTCCCCACCTGTGCTTTAAAGAGGGGCTGCGTGCCGATGGCAATTGCCGGGCCTGTGTGGTCGAGATTGATGGCGAGCGCAGCTTGGCACCGAGTTGCTGTCGCAGCGTGACGGCTGGCATGCAGGTGAAAGCCAAAAGCCCGCGGGCTTTGAAGAGCCAGGCGATGGTGGTGGAGATGTTGCTGTCGGATATGCCGGATGTGGGCTACAAGTGGAATGATGGCGGCGTTTCTTCTTGCGCTGGACAGCATGGGGAGCTCAGCGACTGGGCGGGGCGCATGGGGGTTTCGGTGCGCCCGGCACTCCTTGCGTTGCGGCGGTCGCAGCCTGCTGCCGACGTTTCGCATCCTGCCATGGCGGTCAATCTGGACGCCTGCATCCAATGCAACCGATGTGTCCGCGCCTGCCGCGAGGAACAGGTCAATGGCGTGATTGGCTATGCCAAGCGCGGCGCGCACAGCAGCATCGTGTTTGACCTGGACGATGCCATGGGCACCAGCAGTTGCGTGGCTTGCGGCGAATGTGTGCAGGCCTGTCCAACCGGCGCGTTGATGCCCAAAACGCAGATCGGCTCACAAAAGGTAGACAAATCCGTCGACTCAGTGTGCCCCTTCTGCGGCGTCGGATGTCTGATCACCTACAACGTGAAGGACAACACCATCGTCAGCGTCGATGGGCGCGACGGCCCGGCCAACCACGGCCGGCTATGCGTCAAGGGCCGCTTTGGGTTTGACTACGCGCACAGTCCGCAGCGCCTGACCGTGCCTCTGGTCCGCAAGACCGGTGTGCCCAAGGACCCGGCCGCGCTGCAACACCTCAACCGCAACTCAGCCAACTGGTCCGACGTATTCCGTGAAGCCACCTGGGAAGAAGCCCTTGTGCTGGCGGCGGGCCCGCTCAGGACCCTGCGCGACACCCATGGCCCAAAATCACTGGCTGGCTTTGGCTCGGCCAAGGGCAGTAATGAGGAGGCCTACCTGTTCCAGAAGCTGGTGCGCACCGGTTTTGGTTCCAACAATGTGGACCACTGCACGCGCCTGTGCCACGCCAGCAGTGTGGCGGCCTTGCTCGAAGGCGTGGGCTCGGGCTCGGTCACCAACCAGGTCAACGACGTGGAGCACTCGGACCTGATCTTTGTGATTGGCTCCAACCCCAGCGCCAACCATCCCGTTGCGGCCACCTGGATGAAAAACGCCGCCCGGAAGGGCGCAAGAATAGTGCTGGCCGACCCGCGCGTCACCGACCTGGGCAAACACGCCTGGCGCACGCTGCAGTTCAGGGCCGACACCGATGTGGCGATGCTCAACGCGCTGATTCACACCATCATAGAAGAAGACCTTGTGGCGCCCGAATTCATAGCGCAGCGCGCTATTAATTTTGAAGCATTGAAGGAAAACGTCAAAGGCTATAGTCCTGAGGCCATGGCGCCTATCTGCGGCATTGCGGCGGACACGCTGCGCGAAGTAGCACGCGCCTATGCCACCGCCAGGAGCGCGATGATTCTGTGGGGCATGGGTGTCAGCCAGCATGTGCACGGCACCGACAACGTGCGCTGCCTGATTGCGCTGGCTACCGTGGCCGGGCAGCTCGGCAAGCCCGGCTCGGGCCTGCATCCGCTGCGCGGCCAGAACAATGTGCAAGGCGCCAGCGACGCGGGGCTGATCCCCATGATGTACCCCAACTACCAGCGCGTCACCAACCCGACCGCCCACGACTGGTTTGAAAAGTTTTGGGACACCAAACTGGATGACCAACCCGGGTACACCGTGGTCGAAATCATGGACAAGATTCTGGCGTCCGACAGTGACCCCCACAAGGTGCGCGGGATGTACATCATGGGCGAGAACCCGGCCATGAGCGACCCCAACCTGAACCACACCCGCCACGCTCTGGCCAGTCTGGAGCACCTGGTGGTGCAAGACATCTTCATGACCGAAACCGCCTGGCTGGCCGACGTGGTGCTGCCGGCGTGTGCCTGGCCCGAGAAGACCGGCACGGTCAGCAACACCGACCGCATGGTGCAACTGGGCATGCAGGCGATTGATCCGCCGGGCCAGGCGCGTCCCGACCTATGGATCATTCAGCAGATCGCGCGCGGCATGGGTCTCAACTGGAGCTACGAAAATGATAGCGCCTTACGCAATTCCGACGGGGGCTACCACGGTGCAGAGCTTGTTTTTGAAGAAATGCGCCAGGCCATGCACTCGGCAATAGGTGGCATCACCTGGGAGCGGTTGCAGCGCGAATCCAGCGTCACCTACCCGTGCCACAGCGAGATCGACCCCGGTGAACGCACTGTGTTCAAAGACCACGTCGACACGCCAGACGGTCGCATCCACCTGATGCCCGCAGACATCATTCCCGCCAATGAGCGGCCCGACGCCGACTACCCCTTTGTGCTGATCACCGGGCGCCAACTGGAGCATTGGCACACCGGCAGCATGACCCGACGCAGCGTTGTGCTGGACGCGCTCGAACCCACCGCCACCGCCAGTCTGTGCGGGGCCGACCTGCGAATGCTGGGTCTGACGCCGGGCGAAGCCATGACCGTGCGCTCCCGGCGCGGCCAGGTCACGTTGCACGTGCGCCAGGACGATGGCACCCCCACAGGTGCCGTGTTCATCCCGTTTGCTTACTATGAGGCTGCCGCAAACTTGCTGACAAACTCTGCGCTCGACCCCTTTGGCAAGATTCCGGAGTTCAAATACTGCGCAGTGGCCATCCAGCGAGGCGGCACTGTGGCCTCCCCCGCAGGTTACACAACTGGCGATTGAAGGGTCACCGTTGCCGGTGCGATCCACCAGATCAAATCCACAACACACCCCGATTTCTGGCGCCTGCCACCAGAGTGAGACTATGATGTAAAAAAAATCAGGTCATCAGGGATGGTGTCGAAAAATGAAGCACTTCAATATAGGTAGAAGAGCGTTCCATAGTTTCTTCATGGCGTTGACGGGTGGGTGCGTCTCGCTTTTTTTGATGGGCGCTGCGCATGGCGCAGACAAGGTGGTGGATGCCTCACTACCGGAAGCGTCATTTCAGTCGCTAACCGACCATTTCTCGATACTTGAAGACACAACGCGCACGCTGAATTTTGCGGACCTGCAAAGCCCGGGTGAAGCACTGCGATTCAGCGAATCCGAATCCACAGCTGAAGCGCTAAATTTTGGATACACCCGCTCAGCCTACTGGCTGCGGTTGACCATTGCCAACCCGGGTGGGCAGGCGTTGCAACGAATGCTTGAAATCCGCTACCCAGGCCTCACTAGCATTGAGTTGTACCGTCCCGACGCAGAGGGCCGTTTTGAGCCGGTGAGCACTGGCAGTGTCATGCCGTTTTCCGGTCGCCCGTACGCCAACCGCTTTTTTGTATTTCCGCTGACACTCTCCGCGCACACCAAGCAAACCTTGTACCTTCGGGTCGCCTCCAACGGCCCAATTTCCATTCCGGCCTACCTGTGGAAGACCGAAGCCTTCCACGCGTATGAGCGCGGCGACTATGCTGTCCAGGCATGGTATTTCGGCATTGCGGCTGCGATGCTGATTTTTAACCTGCTGCTGTACATCGCACTGAAGGACGTGTCCTACCTGCTGTACGTGATTTTTGTGAGTTGGATGTCGCTCACTATCGCGGCACAGGCTGGTCTTGCGAAGGAATTCTTTTGGAATGATGCTCCGCTATGGTCCAACATAGCGTCCAGTGTGAGTTATTCACTTTCGCTGGCTTCGCTGCTGGTGTTCATGCGCCATTTTCTAAATACTGGCAAGGTCGTTGCACATTCCGACTATTTTGTTCTGCCACTCATTGGCTTGTATCTGATTGCGCCAATTGGATTTGGATATTCGCTGACTACCTTTATCAAGCCCGCCGCGATGTTGTACGCGGCAACGGGGGCTTTGATCCTTTTTATGGCTTTGTGGTGCGTTTACAAACGCCAGCGCAACGCGTACTTTTTTTTGGCCGCATTTGGGGCGTTGTGTATCGCCGCCATTGTTTCCGTGCTGAGGGCGACAGGTACATTACCGACCAACCACATGACGGTTAACGCACTGCAACTGGGCTCGGGTGCAGAAATGCTGCTGTTGGCCTTTGCTTTGGCAGATCGGTTTAACGAAATTCGCAAGGGAAAAGTCAGAGCCCAGGCTGAAACTTTGGAAACAAAGCAGCTACTTGTGGAAACACTGCAAGTCTCTGAGCGGGTGTTGGAAAGTCGTGTGCGGCGGCGTACGATAGAACTGGACCTGAAGAATGCAGCCTTGACGCAGGCCATGTCGTCACTGGAAATGGTCGAACGCATCGCACGACATGACCTCAAGACTCCGCTGGGTTGCCTCGCTGCGGCACCCGGCCTGCTGAGGGAAAAGCGTACGATGAGTTCGCAGGAAGAGGTCATTCTGTGCATGATGGAATCCGCTGCGAACCGCGCGCTGCGAATGGTCAATTTGTCGCTTGACCTGTTTCGTATGGAAAGTGGAACCTACAGCGGCAGGCCGGTTTGCGTAGAACCAAGGGCATTGATCGGATCGGTAATCCAGGACTTGGGCGTTCAGGCCAGATCCAAGGAAGTCGCGTTCCGTGTCATTGAACCGGACGAAAAAGTTGTTGCACAGGGAGAAGAGGAGTTGTGCTACTCCATCATTGCGAACCTTGTAAAAAATGCGGTTGAAGCGGCACCACCGAATTCAATGGTCACGATTACGTTGACAAATGAAGGGCAAGCAGTCCTGAAAATTCACAATGATGGAGCCGTACCCGCAGACCTGCGGGACAAGTTTTTCGAAAAATATTCAACAGCGGGCAAACTGGGTGGAACCGGGCTTGGAACCTATTCCTCGCACCTGCTGGCACGGGTGCAAGGCGGTAGCTTGACAATGGAGACGTCGGAAAGTGCGGGTACCGTTCTGACATTGATGTTGAACCATTGGAGAGGGCCAGAATCCGTTGTCCCGGCGGACGAAGGCCTTAGCGTCCCTGATCAACGCGTTCTTGTGGTGGACAACGATGAATTCACCCGTATGATTTTGCTGGATCAGCTTGCACAACCGTCGCTGGATGTTAAGTTCGCCGTCAACGGCAGCGAAGCATTTGAGATGGCCAAGGAGTGGCAACCGGATGTGATCGTGATGGACATCGAAATGCCTGTACTCGGAGGCATGGATGCGCTGTTGAAAATTCGCGCTTTTCAGTTGGAAACCGAGCAAAAACCCAGTGTGATTGTGGCGCATTCGGGTCACGACGATGTGGCTAGTCGTGACGCCTTTCTTGCGCATGGATTTGATCATTGCTTAAAAAAACCATGTGCGAAATCTGAGCTATTGGCTCTGTTGCGTCTGGCTCCGGCTTGACGAAATTACAGTTGCTGGCTTTGCCGGGTGCTCTACGCGAGCGCGACTGGCTGGCCTCTGCCAGTCGGTAAAATTGCTGCACACCCTGATTCAACGCGTACGGTCTTTCAATACTCGAAACAGTTGGGCCGAACCAAACCAACGCCTTCCTGCGCAACAATAACAATACATGCAAATTACCGGACTCATACTCGCCGGGGGCCGCGGCTCCCGCATGGGCAGCATCGACAAGGGGCTGGCCCCGTTTGGCAGCCTGCCCATGGTTCAACACGTCATCCTGCGACTGCAACCCCAGGTGCAGAGGCTACTGATCAATGCCAACCAGAATCTCGACACGTATGCCGCTTTTGGTGCGCCCGTGTGGCCTGATGCCATGCCCGACTTTGCCGGGCCCCTTGCTGGTTTGCAGACCGGACTGATGCACTGTGAAACGCCCTATCTGGTGACCGCACCGTGTGACTCGCCGTTTCTGCCGGCCGACCTGGTGCAGCGCCTCGCGTCAGCCTTGCAGTTGGAGGACGCTGACCTGGCGGTGGCAGTGACGGGTACTGGTGACTCGCGCCAGCCGCATCCCGTTTTCTGCCTGGCCAAGGCGTCGCTCCTGCCCCATCTCACCCAATTTCTGGAAGCCGGCGGCCGAAAGGTCGACCGCTGGTACGCAACGCTGCGCGTGGCCGAAGTACATTTCCCCGATGAATCAGCCTTTCGCAACATCAATACCCTGGCCGATCTGCAGCAAATGGCGCCCACATGACACAGCCTAACCTCACCCAGTTTGTCAGCGCCCTGGCCGACTATGACCCCAACGCGTTGCCGGTTGCGCAGGCCCAGCGCATCGTGCAAGATTTTGTGCAACCCATTCTGGGCGTTGAGACCGTCTCTATCTGGCAGGCTCTGGACCGGGTGCTGGCAGCCGACGTCATGTCCCCCATCAGCGTGCCCGCGCACGACAACTCGGCCATGGACGGTTTTGCGTTTCAGGGGGTCGACCTGTTGCCCGAAACCGCCACGACCTTCGCCATCGTCGGCTCGGCCTTGGCCGGGCGTGCCTTTGAAGGCACAGTGGGACACGGTCAATGTGTGCGCATCATGACCGGTGCCGTGATGCCCGCAGGGTGCGACACCGTAGTGCCACAAGAATTCACCCAAAACGCGTCCGAGACAGCGGTCACCGTGCCCCGCGGCGTAGTTCGCACCGGCGACAACCGCCGCCTGATGGGCGAGGACCTGCAAGAAGGAAAGGCGGCCATCGCGGGTGGACGAATTCTGCGCCCGGCCGACCTTGGTTTGCTGGCCTCATTGGGTATTGGCCAGGTCATGGTGCAGCGGCGCCTGCGCGTAGCGTTTTTCTCCACCGGAGACGAGTTGCGCTCATTGGGCGACGAGTTGGACCCTGGCTGCATTTACGACTCCAACCGCTACACCCTGTTTGGCATGCTGACACGCCTGGGTTGCGAGCTGATCGACATGGGCGTGGTCAAGGATGACCCCGCCTCGCTGGAAGCGGCACTGCGCACGGCGTGCGCCAACGCGGACGCCATCATCACCTCGGGCGGTGTGTCGGTGGGTGCAGCCGATTACACCAAGCAAATCATGGCGCAACTCGGCGACGTCACGTTCTGGAAAATTGGCATGCGCCCCGGACGCCCCATGGCGTTTGGCACCATCACTTCAAAGGGCAAGACGGCCTACTTGTTTGGCCTCCCAGGCAATCCAGTGGCGGTGATGGTCACGTTCTATTTCTTTGCCCGCGATGCGCTCCTGCGCATGATGGGCGCCAGCGCTGTCCCCCTGCCTTTGCTGCGGGCTGCCTCGCAAACTGACATACGCAAGAAACCGGGTCGCACCGAATACCAGCGCGGCGTGCTGTCCGCCGATGCTTTGGGTGCCCCCGTGGTGCGGATCACGGGCTCGCAGGGTTCGGGCGTTTTACGCTCCATGTCCGAGGCAAATTGCATGGTGGTGTTGCGCCACGAGCAGGGTAATGTGCGAACTGGCGAGCTGGTTGATGTGGTGGTTTTTGACGGACTGACGTAAAAAAACACTTAAAGCCCCCATGAATAATGAATAGTTTGCTACAGTAACCGTAGCATAAATTTCGTACGCTCTAGTCCGACTTCAGCCATTCCAGCGGAGAATGAAGCGCCGCCTCAAAACCCTCAAAAAAGCGCCCGACGTGCAGCCCATCCATCAACGCGTGATGCACCTCCACTGACAAAGGCATCCACTGTCGTGCGCCATCGGCCTCGATGCGGCCAAACGCGATCTTTGGGATGGAGTCATGCGGGCCCCATTGACGTGCGTTGGAGTAGCTGCTGAAGTGCACCCATGGCAAGGTCGTCATATGCACCGTGGCCGTACCGTACTCGGCTGGAGCAAACGGTGCATCACGCAAGCGCCCGTTCGCGATGGCGACTGCACCCTGAGCGCAAAACGCAGCAAAGTCGCGCCGATGCTCCAGCGTAGCAAAGCCAAAGGATTCGTCCTCGCGCAGCACCGTTGTGCTGCCATGCACGTCAGCGTGCACGCGCACGCGATCCCCTTCAAGCCGGTAACGAAACGGCGCAATTTCATTGGCCAGACGAATTGCGATGAAATGGTAGGCGAGGGAGAGGCTGCCAAAACCCAGGTCGTGCACGGTCTTCTTGAGTTGTGCCACATCCATTCGGGCACAAAGGTTGAAAACGGGAATGTCGAAATTGCGAAAAAATTCAAATGCTGAACGCCTATGCCAGGTGTCCAGGTCGAGAAAGTGAGGGGTATCCAAGAACATTTGCGGTGATCGCTTCACCAGACCCGGCAGGGCTTGGCCGACACCATGGCCGAACCAGGCTTGCAGGCAAACGCCTTTGCAAACTCTGGCAAATTAGCCACCACCCCGTTAACGCGGTAGCGGCCCGGCGAATGCGGATCGGTCACCGCCTTGACAGATCGGAAGAGCGTCGTGTAG
>CAIYDK010000380.1 GCA_903924955.1 uncultured beta proteobacterium
CACAGGGCCATGCCGTCTACCGAATGCGCTAGCTTGATGCAGCTGTTGACGGCCTGGGTGTGCAGCTTGCCCGCGCGCAGTTCGCCCACCACCACCGTGCAGGCCCCGCAGTCGCCTTCGCCGCAGCCCTCTTTGGTGCCGGTGCAGTGCAGGTCTTCACGCAGCACTTCCAGCAGGGTGCGGTTGGGGTTGACGTCGGGCAGCGTCACAATTTTGCCGCGTCGCACAAATTGCAGGGTTTTTGCTTTCATGGTGTTTAGCATAGAGCAAGTTGCGCGTTTGCGCCAAACCCCGTACCAACCCCGTACCAACCCCGTACCAACCCATGCACGTTTGAATGCACGCCTATTTCGCCACCCAGTTTGTCTTGCAACTGCCTTCGGGGCACCGTTTCCCAATGGAGAAATACGCCATGCTGCGCGACGCCCTGTCCGCGCAACTGCCCGAAGTCACGCTTGCGCAGGCGCACCCGGCCACCGACGGCGAGTTGGCCTTTGCGCATGTTGCGGCCTATGTGGAGGGGATTGACGCGGGTACGCTGGACCCGCTGGTGTACCGTGAAATCGGCTTTCCGTGGAACCTGGCCATGGCAGACCGCGCCCGTCGTTCAGTGGGAGCCACGCTGTCTGCGGCGCGTATGGCGCTCTCGCAGGGGGTGGCGGCCAACTTGGCGGGCGGCACGCACCACGCTTATGCGGATAAGGGGGGCGGGTTTTGTGTGTTCAACGATCTGGCCGTGACCGCCCGTGTGATGCAGGCGGAGTGGGGACGCACGCCGCGCGCCGACAGACGAGCGCTGCAAGTCGCCATCATTGACCTGGACGTGCACCAGGGCAACGGCACGGCCCACATCCTGCGCAGCGATGCCAGTGTGTTCACCCTCTCGCTCCACGGCGAAAAGAATTTTCCGTTTCGCAAGGAAGCCAGCGACCTGGACGTGGCGCTGCCCGATGGCTGTGGCGACGCCGACTATATGGTTGCCCTGGAAAATGCTTTGGAGACGCTGGACGGCAGATTTGCTCCCGGTTTGGTGCTGTATCTGGCGGGTGCCGACCCGCACGAAGGGGACCGCCTGGGCCGCCTCAAACTCACCGAAGACGGGCTGCAGGCCCGCGACCGGCGGGTGTTCGACTGGTGCTGGCAGCGCCAGTTGCCGTGTGCGTTTGTCATGGGCGGCGGCTATGGCAAGGATTTGAACGACACGGTGCGGGTGCAAACCAATACCTACCGCGTCGCGGTGGAATATTGGCAGCGTTGGCGCAAAAATTGCTCAGGTTTGTCGTCCAACCGTGTAAAGTAAGCGCATGACCATTGCCCGACTACAGTTAACCGGCATCACCAAGGCCTACCCCGGTGTGGTTGCCAATAGCGATGTATCTTTGACCGTCATGCCCGGCGAAACGCACGCCGTGCTGGGTGAAAACGGTGCGGGCAAGTCCACGCTGATGAAGATCATCTACGGCTCGGTCAAGCCCGACGCCGGGCAAGTGAAGATCAACGGCCAGGTCATGCAGATCCGCAACCCCAAGGAAGCGCGGGCCAACGGCATCAGCATGGTGTTCCAGCACTTCAACCTGTTTGACACCATGACCGTGGCCGAGAACGTGTGGCTGGGGCTGACCCGCAATTCGCTGGAACAGGTGACGGCCAGCATCGTGGCCAAGGCCAACGAATACGGGCTGGACATCGACCCTGCGCGCCCGGTGCACACCCTGAGTGTGGGCGAGATGCAACGGGTCGAAATCATCCGCGCCCTGCTCACGCGGCCCGAACTGCTGATCCTGGATGAACCCACCTCGGTGCTGACGCCGCAGGCGGTTGAAAAATTGTTTGTGGTGTTGAAGAAGCTCTCTTCCGAGGGCTGCAGTATTTTGTACATCAGCCACAAGCTGCACGAAATCCGGGAGTTGTGCACCGCCTGCACGGTGTTGCGTGGCGGCAAGGTCACCGGGGTGTGCAACCCGCAGGAAGAGTCCAACGCCTCGCTGTCGCGCATGATGATTGGGGCCGAGCCTCCGTTGCTGGAGCGTGCGGCCAAACACGCCGGGTCAGCGGTGATGCATGTCAAGGCCTTGAACCTGCCGCGCGAAGACCAGTTCGGCGTCGACCTGGAAGACATCCACCTGCACGTGCGTTCGGGCGAGGTGGTGGGCATTGCCGGCGTGTCGGGCAACGGCCAGAAGGAGCTGCTCTATGCGCTGTCGGGTGAGGACGATCGCTCGCCACGCGGCAGCATCCACATGGGCGAGGTCGATGTCTCGCGCATGCACCCGGGGCGGCGCCGCAAGATGGGGCTGCACTTTGTGCCCGAGGAGCGCCTGGGGCGCGGAGCCGTGCCCACACTCAGCCTGGCGCACAACCTGTTGCTCACCCGCACCGAATCCATTTCCATGCCGCGCTTTGCCGGTGGCTGGATTCGGGTGCGCCAGTTGGAGGCACATGCGGCGCGGTTGATCAAGGAGTACAAGGTCAAGGCCAACGGCCCCACGGCGGTAGCGCGCTCGCTGTCGGGAGGCAACCTGCAAAAATTCATTGTCGGCCGTGAGATCGATGCCAAACCCCGTCTGCTGATCGTGTCACAGCCGACCTGGGGCGTGGACGTGGGTGCAGCGGCCCAGATTCGTGGCGAAATTCTGGCCTTGCGCGACGCTGGGTGCGCGGTGCTGGTGGTGAGCGAGGAACTCGATGAACTGTTTGAAGTGTGTGACCGTATGCATGTGATTGCGCGCGGCAAGCTGTCGCCCTCGGTGCCCATTGCCGAGGCGACGGTCGAGAAAATTGGTGAGTGGATGAGCGGTTTGTGGGAACAGAATCATGGCTAGACTCAAATTAGAAGCCCGTCCCCAGCCTTCGCAGTTCTGGAGCTACGGCTCACCGCTGTTGGCGCTGCTGTGCACCGTGGTCATTGGTGTGATTCTGTTTGCACTGTTAGGCAAGGACCCGCTGCGTGGCTTGCAGGTCTTCTTCTGGGAGCCCATCCGAAACGGCTATGCCGTGGGCGAACTGGTGGTGAAGGCGACCCCCCTGTTGCTGATTGCGTTGGGGCTGGCGGTGTGCTTTCGCTCCAACGTGTGGAACATCGGCGCCGAGGGGCAATACATTCTGGGCGCCATTGCAGCCAGTGGCGTGGCCCTGCTGGCCGAAAAAACCACCGGCGGCTGGATCGTGGCGGCGCTTCTGCTGGCGGGCGTATTGGGCGGCATGGCCTGGGCCGGGTTGACGGCGCTGTTGCGCGACAAGTTCAATGCCAATGAGATTTTGGTGAGCCTGATGCTCGTCTACGTTGCGGTGCAGGTGCTGGGTTACCTGGTGTTTGGTCCTTGGAAGGATCCCCACGGTTACAACTTTCCACAGACCAAAAGTTTCGAGGCGGTGACCCGCATACCGCGCCTGTTTGACGGTTCGCGTGTGAGCATTGGCGTGCTGTTTGCGCTAGTGGGCGTGGGGGGCGTGTGGGTGTTCCTGTTTCGCACGCGGGCTGGCTTTGCGCAACAGGTGGGCGGGTTGGCACCTGCCGCTTCGCGCTATGCGGGTTTTTCGTCACGGCGCGCGCTGTGGATTGCGCTGCTGGTCTCCGGCGGCATGGCGGGGCTGGCCGGGGCGCTTGAAGTAGCGGGCCCCATCGGTCAGCTCACGCCCTATGTGCCGGCGGGCTACGGCTTTGCCGCCATCATCGTGGCCTATGTGGGGCGACTGCACCCGGTGGGCATGGTGTTTTCGGCACTGCTGATGAGCATGTTTTATATCGGTGGT
Source organism: uncultured beta proteobacterium (assembly GCA_903924955.1). Lineage (GTDB taxonomy): Bacteria > Pseudomonadota > Gammaproteobacteria > Burkholderiales > Burkholderiaceae_C > Allorhodoferax. Next base: position 3,754 of record CAIYDK010000380.1, read on the forward strand.
GAGCTGGCCCAGTCGCGCC
>CAIYDK010000381.1 GCA_903924955.1 uncultured beta proteobacterium
CCGTCATCTTGTCGGTCACACTCCTGGCGTTGGTACTTGCGGGGGTGTTGGCAGTGGTTATTACCCGCTCGGTGACCGGCCCTATTGGCGAGGCAGTTGAGTTTGCCAAGACCGTTGCCAGTGGAGACCTTACCGCCCGTATTGCCCACGAAAGCCACGATGAGCTGGGGGAACTGGTCAAGGCACTGGAATCCATGCAAGAAAACCTGGCCAAAGTGGTGCGCAATGTGCGCCAGGGCTCCGAAGGGGTGGCCACGGCGAGCTCGGAAATTGCAGAAGGCAACCACGACCTGTCCGCCCGCACCGAGCAGCAAGCCAGCGCGCTGGAGCAGACGTCAGCCAGCATGGAGGAGTTGGGAGCCACCGTTAAGCAAAATGCCGAATCGGCTCAAACGGCTAACCAACTGGCGATGAGTGCATCGAGCGTCGCCATTCAGGGTGGAGAAGTGGTAGGCCAGGTGGTTGAAACCATGAAAGGCATCAATGAGTCGTCGCGCAAGATTTCCGACATCATCAGCGTCATTGACGGCATCGCGTTTCAGACCAATATTCTGGCGCTCAATGCTGCGGTAGAGGCCGCCAGGGCAGGTGAGCAGGGCCGCGGCTTTGCAGTGGTGGCATCTGAGGTGCGCTCATTGGCAGGGCGCAGCGCCGAGGCAGCCAAGGAAATCAAGAGCCTGATCAACGCCAGTGTTGAACGGGTAGAGCAAGGTACTACATTGGTCGACAAAGCCGGGGAAACCATGACCGAAGTGGTCAGCAGCATCCGGCGCGTAACCGACATCATGGGCGAGATCAGCGCAGCCAGCAACGAGCAGGCCCTGGGTGTGGCACAGGTGGGCGAAGCCGTTACCCACATGGACCAGGCGACCCAACAAAATGCAGCACTGGTCGAGCAAATGGCCGCTGCTGCCAGCAGCCTAAAAAGCCAGGCTAATGATTTGGTACATGTGGTTGACGCATTCAAGGTGGGTGACGCCAGGACCTCCCCGCCACATGCACCACCTCGCAGCGTTGTCGCACCGAACGCGCGCATCCAGTCCGCCACCAAGGAACCTGCACGTATCGCTAAGGCGCCTGTGGCCAGGCCCACCATGGCTAAAGCAGCAGCCTTGCCCCAACCCAAAGCCATGGCCACAGCCAAGACCACACCAGCCGGTGGCGACGACGATTGGGAAACCTTTTAATCGGCGTGGATCACCCAACGCCCCGCCAATGAAGCGCTGGTACTAAGCTACTCTACGATCCAGGCCTGCAACTGGTCACAAACCGCCTGACTATCGAGCAGCCCCAGGTGGGTCATGCCGTAGTACACGCGCTGGTGCTCGGCCGGTAGTTGAAGCGCCCGATTTTGGTCACGGTGCTTGCCAAGCGCACTTTTCAGGGGCACCAGGCCATCGCCCACCACCTGGCCCCACATTTCGCTGGGCTTCTTGGCAATCATGGCGGCAATGGCATAACACTTGACGTTGACGGGCAACTGCGAGAGCTGGCGCCTATCGTGCGCGTGTTCAAAGCGATCGTGTCCCTTCCAGTCTTCATCAACCAAATTGCCGTGGCGCAAGTCAGTCGTACCGGCACTGCGAATTTTTCCCAAACGTGACAGTGCGTGTGAGTAGGGGCTCATCTCCAGCGCCTTGTCGATCAAGTTGCCGGCCTGCTCAACCATAGAGCCATGCTGGGGGGTTCCCACAAAAAACAGCTTATGCACCTGTTTCACCCAGGCGTGCTGGGCCTTCTTTCCATAATGAATGGCACTGCGCGCCACCATGCCGCCCATGCTGTAGCCTACGATGCAAATTTCCTGAACCCGTGTGGGCCATTCTGCCAACAACTGCTCCAGCTGATCGGCCAGGGCGCGACCATTTTCTGAAATATGAAGACCGGTGTTGTACCGCAGGTACATCGGCGTGTAGCCGTTGGCTGCCGCCAGCACGACCCCATGGTCATGCCCATTGCGGCACCACTGCAGCTCATTCATGCAATGGCCGTGCAACATCACCAATATCTTGGCTGAAGGCTGGGCGATGGCGCTGGTCAATGCCTCCCGGTTGATCTCAAGCGCCCGCCCGCCGAGCCTGAATGTCATGCCCAATGTCAGCGGGTTGCCGTGGTCCTGCATGTGGTCACCCAGAACACCATTCAGAATCGACACCACGGCAGTGCGCGCATGGGACGACTCGGCAGGGTCGCGCTCGGGATGAAAATATTCCACCGCATTGTCCATGCCGCTACCGACGGTTGCAGTCACGCGGCGCACCAGTTTATAGACCAGTGCGCTACTGCCCTGCAGGCCTTTGTAGACCATCCCAGGCATGCCGGTGATCGGCTTTGCCCTGGCTTTACCCAAGGGCATGGGCAAACCCAGAATCGTGTGGTGCATGGCCTCCACTATGCCGGTGACGCCCAGGGTGGCGTCGATGACCAGTTGGCTGTAGCCTTGGATGTCCGTGAGGTGAATGTGTGGGTGTTTCATACTCATCCAAAAATAGGAAACTTGCGCTTGGCGGCCAAGCGGTCCATAGCAGCCTGGATGCGGCTTTCGATCTCGGTATAAATTTGCAGTACATACGCAGCATCGTCTGCTTTCCTGGGGTCTGCATCGAAGTAGATGGGCGCCAGAAGTTCGGTCCGGATCTTGGCCGGAAGCGGCACATGTTGCAGGGGCGTGACGTGCAGTGCAATACCCAGCGGCCAACTCAGGGTGATGGGTGCAACCTCGACCCGCAACAGCTTTTTCAGGCGCAGCAACTTGGCCAGGGCTCGACCTTCGGATAGCACAAACAGCGTGTCGTGCCCGCCGACCGATGCCACCGGTACGATCGGCGTGCCGTTGCGAATGGCCAGTTTGATGAAGCCCATGCGCTCGCCCAGAACCACCTTGTCACGCTTGCTCCAGGTGCGAAACGAGTCACACTCACCACCCGGCCACAACACGACATCGTCGCCTTGCTTGAACGCGGCCTGAATATTGTCACGCGTTGGGCAGATCACGCCCATACGCTGAAAATAGCGACCGAGTCCCGGGGTCTTCATCAACACGTCATGGGCAGTCGCGTGCAGCGTGCGTGAACCCTGAAAGTGCCGATTCCATGCGTAGGCCAGCGTCCAGGCGTCCATTGTCAGCGGGCCTCCGGAGTGGCCTCCAATCAGTAACGCGGGCCGCGTCGGCAAATGCTCCCAGCCGCTGATCTCCAGTCGAAAATAATAGTCCAACATGCGGTTGACAAACTTGGCCTGCTTTTTCAGCAACGTCGGGTCTGGCGCATGTACCTCGGGCCCGATGGCGGGCCCAGCGACAGGAGCACTGCGCCACTTCGGGTCCAGCAGGGCGCCAAGCCGGTCAAGCGTAGTACGCAAGGTCGCGACTGCAGTCCTGCGCGCGGTGATCGCTTCGACGGGATGGATGGCATGGGGTACCACCATGCCGTGTGCCAGTGTGTTCATGGTGCAAAGCTCCGGTTAAAGTAAACCTGTCATTCGGCCGCCAGGGTGCGAATATGGCTGGCAACCACCAGCAGTTGGGTGTGATCCATGCGGGTGATGAACTTGCGACTGACCGAACTGACCAACTTGACCGCTCCAGACATTCCCAGGCGGGCGGATTGCTCAGCGACAAAGCCAACGTCTGCCTCTTTGAGTGCCCTCAAAAAGTAATAGTCCATGCCTGCGTCAATCAACTCCGTCACCAGGTCCGCAATTTCCTCACCGTGATTCTTATGGCCAGGGTGTGACTCAAGCGCGGTCAAAACCGAGTCCGTTTTCTGGCGCAACGCCTTCGAGTGATAAAACCGCAATGACGGCTCGCTTGCAGCACTGTGCTTGGTGGAAGAACGGACAGCAGCAGCGGAAGATTTGCTCGAGGACTTGGTAGCGGTAGCCATGATGTCTCCTTGATAGGTTTGAATGATTGCGATGACTGAATGTATTGTGTACGTTTGTACACAATAATTCAAGGTGTTTTTCGAGATTTAGACAGAATAGTCTATGTAATTCAATCAATCCTATCGATTGCGCTTCCAAAAATTCAATTTTTATTGAAACAATCGTACACAAATTATGCAGTCATCAGCGGGAATTGAAATCACATGAAAATGCTTTGGCGCAGGTCATTTGCAGTGGTCATGTGGGCGCATTTCCTGATCGGGACTGCGCAGGCACAGGAACCGGGCAATCTGACAGGTTGCGCAAGTCAAGCGCCTCCTTTTGTCATGATGCAGGCTGGGGTTGGATCGACTGGCTACAGCGTGGACTACTTCAGAGGCGTGGCCAAGAGATTAAGCCGAACAGGTGTTATCCGTGAGCTTCCCTGGGCACGCTGCCTGAGGGATGTAGCTACAGGTAATGTAGATATTGCAGTTGACGCCTATGAGGACGCCGCGAGCCAAATACTTCACAGACATTAACGTCAAGCGAAATAAGCCATAACCATGCTGACAATTCAAATCGTCTTGAAGCAACCCCATACCGCCCACGCAATCTCCGGCATCCATTTCACCAAACTTGCAGCAGCGCCCCGTTAACCAAACGGTAACCCGTGGTCCCCATGGCACGCGCCTCGGCTTCATCATGGGTGACAAGAATGGTCGCCATATTGAATTCTGTGATGCGCAGGCAAAACTCTTCGCGCAGCTCCAGGCGCAGTTCGGCGTCCAGCGCCGAGAACGGCTCGTCCAGCAGCAGTACGCGCGGCTGGGTAATCAGTGCACGTGCAAGGGCCACGCGTTGTTGCTCACCGCCAGAAAGCTGGGTTACCCGGGCACGTGCAAAGGCTTGCAGACCAAAGCGCTCCAGCACGGTGCAGGCCTGGGCCCGGGCATCCGGCTTGCGTGTCCCCTGCTCCACCAAACCAAAGGCCACGTTGTCCTGCACATCCAGATGCGGGAACAGCGCAAAGTCCTGAAACATCAGCGCAAACCGCCGCCGCTCTGGCGCCAGCGTGGTGATGTCCTGTCCATCAAACAGCACGCGACCTGCATCCAGCGGTTCCAGCCCCGCCACGATCTTGAGAAGCGTACTTTTGCCGCTGCCGGAAGACCCCAGAATGGCCACTGTTTCGCCGGGCGAGACGCCAAGGCTCACATCGTGCAACAACACGCGAGCCTTCCAATCCTTGGAAATATTTATCAACTCAAGCACGGATCAACTCCTTGGGCGTTTGTCGCGCCGCACCACAGTCAGCCTGGCCACGGAACTCGGCATCAGTCGTTCCGGACCACTCAATCAACACAAACGCCAACAGGGCAAGCGCCATCAACAAACACGCCAGCACCAATGCGGCGTCACGGTTGGCCGCGCCAGGGCGACCGAGGTATTCGTACACCAGCGTGGTCAGTGTTGCCCACTCAGGCCGCGACAAAAACAGGGTCACGGCAAACTCGCCTATTGCGGTGGCCGCCGCAAACGCCATGCCCCGGCGCAAGGCAGGGCGCAGCAGGGGCATGGTTACGCGCCAAAACACGTGCCATGGAGTAGCGCCCAAGGTACGCGCAGCCTGGGCCAGATGCAAGGGCATGCTGTCCAATGACGCCGCCAGTGATTTAGCGACAAACGGATAAGCCAGCAATGCATATGCACACACCAAGAGGCCAAAACTGGCGGTCCATTGTGGGTATAACAGCAACAAGCCAAAGGCCACCATCACCGGTGACACTATAAAAGGCAGGTACACCAGCGTGCGCAGCACTAAAGACTGACGCACAGCCAACGCATGACTCAGCCCCAGGGCCGTGGCGAGCACCACCGTAAGCACGGTAAAGCGAAAACTATTCCACAGTGCCGCCAGCGTGGCATCTTCCAGAAGGACGCTCCAGGCGCCGATACCTGCAGCCGCAACACGCAACACGATAGCCAGTAAAGGCGCTGCACAGAACAACAGCAAGACTGCCAATGCACCCGACACGAAGAACCATTGGCGCCAGCCCTGCGGCCTGCGCCGTACCACCAGGTCAGAGTGTGCCGGAGCGACGAGGCGCCGCTCAATGGCGGCATAACCCAACGCCACGACTCCTGTCAGGACCAGCATCCAAAGGGCCAGTGAACCGGCTTGCGCCAATTCCAATTCATGCGCAACCAAGGTATAAATTTCAACCTCAATGGTGGCGTACTCCTGTCCACCCAGCACAAGTGCCAGACCAAAGCCCGAGAAACAATACAGAAAAACCAGGCACAGCGCAGACATGAGCCACGGCGCAATGGACGGCCACTCGATGCGCCAAAACACGCGCCACGGCGTGGCACCCAGCGAGCGCGCCGCTGCCACGCGAGATGCGCTCACCTGCCCCAACGCTTCTGCTGCGGCGCGGACCACCAGACACAGGTTAAAAAACAAATTGCCATAGATCAGCAACCAGGGGCTCCCCTGCAGATCAGGCCCACCCCATGCCCACAAGAATCCCTGCGGCCCAAGAAGTGCCAACACACCCATGGCCGCGACCAGCGTTGGCACTACAAAAGGCAGCATCAACGCATGCAGCACGACAGTGCGGCCAAAAAATTCAAACCGCGCCAGCGCCCAGGCCACCGGCAAGCCAAGCGCCAGCGCAACCACGCACGTTACCGCAGCCTGCAAAAACGACCAGGCAAATCTCCATCGCAAAAAACTGTCCTGCAGCGGCTCCCAAAGCGGTAACCGACCGCCCTCGACCAGTAGACGCAGGGCGGGAGCTACCAGCAAAGTCAGTAGAAAAACCACCGGAAAAGCTGCCAACAACAGACGAGTCAATCGGGTCATTTGGCGGTGCGGTCTGCGCTGCTGCGTGGACGAGGACTTGAACCTTCGTCTGCTGGCTTACTTCAACACCACTTTGGTCCATCGCTGCACCCAATCCGCAGTCTGGTCGGCAATGGCTTGAGCGCTTGGACTGTCAAAGCTTGCTGGCTCCACCGCATGGCGAAGGGCATCCACGCGGGGCGATGTGGATTCCACCGGGAACATCCACATCTCGGCTTGCAAACTCTTTTGCACCGCAGGTGAACGTAAAAATTCCACAAACTTGACTGCGGCCGCTCGCTCGCGTCCACCCTTGACCAGCGCAACACCTTCAATTTGACGAAATACACCACCGTGCAATGAAAGACTGCCGGTGGGCGGTTCCGCCAACTTAACCTTACTAAAAAAAACCTCGGCTGCCGGGCTGCTGGCGTAACTAACCACCAACGGATGGGATCCGCCGTTGTGGCTGAACTCTGTGTAATAGGCCTCAGTCCATCCCTTGGTCACTTTCAGCCTATTTGCACGCATACGGGCCCACCACTCAAAGGCCTTGGCTTCGCCCATGGCTCCGATAGTGGCAAGTAAAAATGCATTCCCCGGGCTCGACGTAGCCGGGTTTTGCACCACCAGGAGACCCACATAGGCAGGTTGAGTCAGGTCGTCCAGTGATCGTGGCAAGGGTAGACCTTTCCTGGCAAACCAGGCCTTGTCGAAGTTCACGGTGACGTACCCATAATCCACCGGCACCAAGTCATCAGGCAACGTGATCGAAGTTGCCGCAACGTGCGCCTCAAACGGTTCCAACACTTTCGCCTTCTGGGCCTTGCCAACCAGCACGTTATCTATGCCAAACACCACATCGGCCACCGGGTTGGCACGGGTCAGAATGAGCTTGTTAAGCATCTCACCGGCATCGCCTGCCTTGGTGATGCGTAGCGTGACGCCTGCCTCCTTTTCAAACTGCACCAGCAGGGGCTTTGGCAGGGCAAAGGAGTCGTGGGTCAATAACCGCAGTTCAGCTGAATGCGCTAGCCAGGGGCTGCCTGTCAACAGCACTAAAGCACACCAGCAAAAGGCCCAGCGGGCGACCGTCAAACTCAGCGACGAAAATGGAGGAAAGTGAAACAAAGACGTTCTTTCGGTTCACCCGCATCAGGCGCGTCAGGTGTGGGCGCATTCTAGCGACCCGCTCACTGCGGGGCGCAGACAGTAGCCTGCCAGGTCAAGCCGAGTGATACTGGAAGCTGTGTTGAAATAGCGGACTTCCTCCTATGCGACAAAAACCCAAGGGCTCGACCCACAAACTTCTGGCACTCATCATATTGCTGCCGTTGGCGGTGCTCGTTCTGGGCCTGCTGTACATGTTGGGCATGACCTATCTGGAAGGCACGCCGCGTACCTTTTTGCAAGGCCTGCAATGGGCATCCGAAACCATGACGAATACGGGTTACGGTGCGGACAACCATTGGGACCATCCGGCAATGGCCTTGTTCGTCATCGTGACGCCGTTCATCGGTCAGTTTCTTGTCTTTCTGATTTTCCCTGTGCTGGTGCTGCCTTATTTTGAAGAAAAATTTGAGGTTCGAATGCAGCATGAACTGCCGCCCATGGCTGGCAATGTGCTCTTTTACCGCTACGGACCGGCTATCGAGTCAGTGATCGTTGAATTTGACAATGCCAACAGCCCCTTTGTCATTCTGGAGGAAAACATGGTTCTGGCTCGCAGTCTGCGTGACCGGGGCTATAACGTCGTATTTGGAAAGCTGTCAGAAGACCCTTCGGTACTAAAGCGTATCCATGAGGCGCGCGCCGTGGTCACCAATGCGGGTGACCATGCCAATGCTACCTGCACGTTGCTGGCCCGTGAATATGGCTACACCGGCCCGCTATATGCCTTGGCGGACGACCCCCTGTACCGAGCACCCATGGTTCAAATTGGTGCAACGGAAGTTTTCACCCCCGCTCATGTGCTTGGGGCTGCGCTCGCATCACGCGCCAGCACCCGCATCAGCCCGCCCGCAGAAGGCATGCATCTCTTGGGCACCCAGGTGGGCATGGCCGAGTTTCGTGTGCGCGCCGGAAGTCAGTTGGCGGGAAAGCGCCTCGGCGATTTGCATTTGCGCGAACTGCACGGTGTTTCGGTCATCGGGCAATGGCTCGGCGGCGAATTTACTACTACAAAGGGGCCTGAAACACAGGTCGAGCCAGGAGCGATTCTGGTAGTGGTCGGTGGACACGCCAACCTGGAAAAAGTGGAACGCATGGCCATGCCCATCCGTCGTGCCGGGCCGATTGTGGTGGCGGGCTTTGGAGCAGTCGGACAAAAAGTCATCGAAATGCTGAAAGACGCCGGGGAAACCTGCATTGTGATTGACCGCACGGCGGTTGCGGGCGTTGACGTGGTGGGCAGCGTGCTGGAACGCGCGAGTCTGGACAAGGCCAAAGTACGCGAGGCGAGCGCCGTGGTGCTGGCCTTGAGCGATGACAGCGAGTCGGTCTTTGCCACGGCCGTGGTACGCGACTACGCGCCCGAGGTGCCACTCATCGTGCGTGTATTGCGCACCCCCAACACGGCGCGACTGTACCGCTCGGGCGCAGACTTCGCCATTTCAGTGGGGCAAGTAGCCGGGCAAATTCTGGCCTACCACTTGCTGGGTGAGCAGACGATCCACGTTGAAAACCGGGTCAAGTTCATCCGCGTGAACGCCGCCAATTTGGTGGGTGAACACCCCTGGCGTTGTGAGGTGCTTGAGAGAACCGGCGCTAAGGTTGTGGCGGTGGAACGTGAACGCGAGGTGCTGGTGGAGTTTGGCGACGGCTTTCTGGTGCGCTCCGATGACACTATTTTTGTGTGCGGTTCTGTCAACAGCCTGGAGCGCTACCAGCGAGAATTTTTGGCACGCACAGCACCCGAAACGCGCGCCTGATCTAGCGCCAACTTAATCGCGGCGGGGTTAGCGCGCAGCTCCTTGTAGGAGTGCATATCCATTTACTCACTGCAATACCAAACCACTGTGGTCCGACCCGTTTTGGACAAACCGACTCAATGCAGCAAGATCAGGAATACTGATATCGCGGCGTCCACGCTCATTGAATGAAATGACACCAAGTTGCGCAAGTTTGGTCAGTGCGCGGCTCACGGATTCGAGTCGCATGCCAAGAAAAGCTCCAATGTCGGAGCGGCTCATGTGGACATTGATCTCATCAGTACGGCGGCCTCGTTCAGCCAGGGAATTTGCCCAGGTGAGGAGGAAATCCGCAACCCGTGCATCGGCTGCGAGGGTGCCCATAGACAGCGCAGCATCACGGTTGCGTGCCAGTTGGCCGCTGATGGCAGTCAGGACATGGCGCAGCAGAGCAGGAACTTTAGCGGCGACCTGTATCAAAGTGTCGTAATGCACTGACCACACTTCACCGATGTCAAGCGCAACAGCAGTGCAACAGTGCTGACCCGTTGGTATGCCATCAAAGCCCAACCAATCACCGTCAAAAAAGAAATCTGCGCTGCGCTCACGACCGTCTGGTGCCAAGCTCACGATCTTGAAAATACCCGAGTTAATCAAATGCAATGTTTCACATGGTTGACCACAGGTATAAAGTGCGTCATTCGTCTTCATCCCACGCTTGCTAACCGGCATATTGCACTCAATCATATCCAGCGAGGCGCGCCAGCGAGGCCTATAGTTGACTGGGCCGTCATCCAGACTCGCCAGCGGGAGTCGCATGCATTGGCCGTTCAAATCTTGCCAAATAGCCTGCGAATGGCTTTCCCGATGTGAGACCGCAATACGCGGGTTTTGAACTGCGGGCATTTGCAGGGCATTCGGCATAGCTTTCATATCAGTTCCTTTGGGTTAGCCATTTCGAGACGTGGTGCCAGCACCAGTCGCTCATCGTATGACGCCGCAGTGCCATTGAAAATACGCTTTCGAGCGTATTTTGTGAAGTAAAACTTGGGTATGGTCGCCCGACGCCGCTAAAGCGGTGTCAGACGTTTATTCCGGCAATGTCGTGCTACCCAATGGAAATTTCGCTCGAAGGTGCGCACTCCTGTGGTGTCAGCGGTTCGATCACACGCAACTGGCGAGCCAGCACATCCAGCGTGGCCTCGGATGCATCCTGACCTTGCACTTGGCGATCCAAAATTCGTACACGCAATTGCTCGGCTGTAGCCTCTGGCGCCAAAATGGAAAATTCAGCACCGGCTCGTTGTGCCAGCGCGCGGAACAACTCGCGATCCGCGCGTTTCAAAAAGGTCGCATCCACAATGACCGACCACCCGGCACCTAACAACATTTCGGCCAGTTCAAACAATCGCCTGTAGGTGCGAGCGTCGGTGCCGGTTGTGTAGATGCCCTCGCCAGTGCCCGAGTCGCTGCGTGCCGTTCCTGCCAGACCCAACAGACGCTTACGTTCCGTGTCGGAGCGCACGCGCACAATACGTGCATGGGTGTCGCTTTGAAGCAGCGCGCTGGAAGCAGTGGTCTTGCCACACCCAGAAAGACCGTGTGTGATCACCAGTCTCAGCGGTCGCGGCAATGCGAGTTGTTCTGCAAGCGACACATAGGCCATGGTTTCGGCTTCGCCCCGGCGCGTCTGCTGCATGCGAATGGCGGTCACCTTGGCGCGCACCAGTGCCCGATACACAGCATAAAGGCGCAGAACACGTGCCGCGTCATAGTCGCCCGTACGCTCCCAAACTTCATTGATAAACCAGTTCGCAAGGCCCGGTTGGGCGTGTGCATTTAGATCAATGTAGGTAAAGGCAATTTCGCTGGCAACATCAATCCAGCGCAGGTCTTCGCTGAATTCGATGCAGTCGAACATCTGCACGTGCTTGTCTATCAGAACCAGATTGGCCAAATGGAGGTCGCCGTGGCATTCCCTCACCCACCCGGCTTGCTGGCGTGCCTGGAGCAATGGCGCGAGTTGTTCAAATTGACCTTCGGTCCAAGCCTGTAGAGCCAAAAGCCTCTGCGGCGTACCACCGTGCGGCAACCATGCGATCAAGTCGCGCAGACTGTCCCGCATGGGTGAAACGACTTCAGTGGGGGATCCATAGCGACAGCCCGGCGCGGTCCGTAGTGCATTTGCGTGAAATGCAACCAGTGTGTCTGCCAGGTCCGAAAGGTGTCCGGCATGCAATCCCCCCCGGCTGCAAAGCCTGTCCAGCCGCGCAGCTTCATCGAACCGATGCATCCTCACCGCATAGTCAAACGGCTGTCCAGAGCCCGCAAAGTGCGGGTCCTGGGGTGTATTGAAAATGCCAACAACATCCAGATAAATGTCTGGCGAAAAGCGCCTGTTCAAACGAAGTTCATCGTCACAGTATTTCTTGCGCAGCGCCAGCGTACTGAAGTCGAGAAACGGCAAGGCCACGGGCTTCTTGATCTTGTAGGCAAATGCACCAGCAAGCAAGACCCATGAAATATGGGTCTGCACCAGTTCTACCCGACCAACGTCTCCCGGGTAACGGTGCGACTCTAGCAGAGCCTGTATGAGGGTGGGTAGCGTGGACTTCATGGGCCTGATGCAATTATGTCGCCATCAAAATGATAGTATTTCCCCAAGTTTGCAAGCAGCTTGCAAGTTCTGGATGAACCCTGTGCACCTATCGTAGGACGCAACAGTTTTATTCAAAATACGCTTCAGAGCGTATTCCCGCCAGCGCCGCTGCGTCATACGATGGTTGCAGGCAGATCAACCGTTGGTCCTTGCCATCCAAAAGAATGAAGAGGAGTGGCGTGGGTGGCGGCCCTACCGTTGAGAAATGGAACGTCGTTGCCAGATACCTGCTTGAACCCAGGTCTCTGAAAACACAGGTGAGGCTCGCCCCATGGGGCGAGGTTTGCTGCACATCGCAGCAGAATCGATGAAGACATCCTCAGACTGATTGGCCGGTCAAGCGCTCGATCAGGGGTCTTCACGCAAGCGCCGCTTCAACCCCGCGTACGCCGGTTTTAGACAGGGTGATGTAGTCGTATAGGGATATCGCCGATTTAGGAGATACCGGTAGCCAACATGAGTAATGCAGCCGAGGAATCATGACTAACTCGATCGTATTCGGCGTCATTCTTGCCACTTCGTTTCTCTTTGCAATGCTGGGCTTGGGGGGCGGCATGGTCTATGTACCCCTGCTCAATTGGGCGGGCTACGATCTAAAGGCCGTTGCAATTCCTCTGGGCCTGTTGCTCAACGGGCTGAATACGCTGCTGGCGTTGATACCGTTCGCCCGCGCCCGACTGGTAGATTGGGGTGGCGCCCTACCGATAGGGATTACCACCACGCTGGCGGCTCCTGCGGGAGCATGGTTGATGCCGTATGTTCCGACACACCAGCTATTGCTGCTATTTGCCGGAGCCGTGATGGTCGCCGCATGGCGCGTGGCGCTCACCGCCGGGCACGACGAACCCAAGGCGTTGATGTCGCTGCACCGGCGCTGGATGTTAGGTGGCGTGGCCGGCGCCTTCATCGGCCTTCTTGGTGGTCTGCTCGGCATAGGCGGCGGATTCGTCGTCGCGCCCTTGCTGATGGCAATGGGCTACCCGACCAAGATGGCGACAGCGACAACTGCCTTTGTAGTTACCTCTTCCTCATTTTCTGGATTTCTGGGACATGCCGCCGAGGGCCAGATACCCTGGCAATTGGCCACTGTCGGCGCGGCGGCGGTTCTGCTCGGCTCGCAATTCGGCGCTCGCTACCTGACAGAGAGGGCCAAGGCGCCACAGATAAAGCGCATCTACGCCATCGTGCTGCTCACTATCGCCACCAAATTACTGTTCGATGCGACACGCAACGGATGAGTTGAGACATCAACATTTTCCAAGGAGACAAATCATGAGCGACAAAGACACCCTGCAAAAAGCCCTCGAATTCCACGGTCATCGGTGCTGGGCCAGCGTCGCCGGCGTGCGTGTAGGATTAGCCGCGCTACGCGAGTTGGGTGTCAAACGCTCGGGCGGTGGCCAGTTGCACGCTGTAGTTGAAATTGGAGAAGACCACGGCGGCATGTGCTTTGCCGATGGTGTGCAGTACGTCACTGGATGCACGCTTGGCAAGGGCAACATGAGCAAGCAACCGCTGGGCAAACTGGCCGTGACCGTGATCGAGAAGAAGACCAATCGCGCCCTGCGCGTCAGCTACAAACCGACACTGCAAAAGCAGATCGGGGCATCAGCTTTCATGACTAAGCGCGGCCAGGGCATCGAACCGGACTGCATTCCTGAGAACGAGCAGATAGAACTGGTCGATCTGGTCTGGAATGCTCTCGAATCCGAAGTGCTGACCATCAACAAGATCTTCACGTTCGACCGCGACTGGATCCCCGAGACTATGGGTTTTGTGCCATGCGCCGCATGCCACGAACTCGCGGCGCGGGCCTATCTACGCGTGGTGGGGGACAAACATGTCTGCATTCCGTGTTCGGGATACGACCGGTAAGTGAAAGCCTGCGACAACGGATCATGAAACAAGCCTCAAGACCCATGCCTCGATCGGCGCATGGGTCTGCACCACGTTGATCTATCCAGTGCGGTTCGCGCCCGCGGCGCTGTTTGCCTGCGTCGGCACTGACACGCTATGCGAGTTGCACAAGCTTCTGTTGGCGTGCGGGGCAGAGCGCCAACCTGGCAAAGCAGGTGGACTGAGGCTGCAGATGCTGACTTCACCCATTCTGGCATTTGGCCCCTGACCGACACTACAGTGCACTTAAAAATAAGCGCAGAATCGGTCTCAAAACCTCGTGAAATATGTGTGAGCAGCTATCATTTCAAGAGTTGTTTGACACAACAACATCCTCTTTCCCCGGGCCGCTCAGACCCAAATCTTGACCTGCCACCTACCATCGGCCTGGCGACACGCGGCTCCGAAGATCGGGTCCTTTTTTCCAGCCACGATCTCCTCGATGGAGCACTCGCAACAGGGGCCATCGGTAGTCTCGATGGTTCGGATTGGCACCACTACATGCTGATTGCCGAGTTTCGCCCGTGCCCACCACCCAACTGTGAGCGGAGCACGTCGACAACCACCATGCAAGCCTGTTCCTGCTGGCTTTGATAGTTGGCACACCCTGCCATCAATATGGCATAGCCGACAAAAATACTCGCCGTCTTGGTGGCAATTTATTTCGAATACCGATCTACTTTGGCAACCCTGTGCCAGGCTCATGTATGGCTTGGTCAGGCTGACCCTTCCCGGCGGGTTTCTTGGTGACCGCCTTTGCGGGCGTCCCCGTCTTGAAGCCCGCAGCATTTGATGCGCCGACTCCTGTGCCATCTTTTACCGGCACACCAGTACCAGTGCCTGCACCGGTTGGGGCGCCGGCTCCTGTGCCATCTTTTGCGGGTACACCCATGCCGGTGCCTGTACTACCACTACCTGTACTACCACCACCTGCTTTACCTCCGCCACCCTGGGCAAACACTGCGGACGATACAACGAGCAACGTGGCCGTCAACACAGCAACTACTTTGGCTTTCATGATGATCTCCTAGCAAACAGGGATCGGGTCGATCCCTCTGCATTCACTGTATGCCGCTGCAGTGCTATTTGAAATGCGCTCTGGAGCGGATTTTTGAACGGGAAATATTTATGAAATGGCGCAGTTGCCAGCTTTACACCAACCCCATGTGCACCGCGATCAGAGTCAAGCGAGCAGTGTTGCTGGTACCGAGTTTTTCGTGCAGGTGCTCACGGTGCTTGCGGATGGTTGAAGGACACACATGCAGCATCGATCCAGACTCTTCAACGTTGAATCCTTCGGCCAACAGCTTGAGCACTTCTCGCTCACGTTCGGACAGCTCATCGGGCTGCACCGGCGCCAGGACGCTGCTTTTCGCAGCGATTTGGACAGGCGCGCCACCATGAAGTTCCAGCGCAGCGGCAAGCGCTGCCACCACTTCTTCGCCAGGGCGATGCTTGGACAGGTAGGCATCGGCACCGGCCTCAAATACCTCGGGTTCCGGGAACCAATGCTCGGCACCGGTGATGGCCACAATGGCCAATTGCGGATAACGACGACGCAAACGGCGAATACTGCTCAACCCGTCAAGGCGCGGCATCGACAGATCGGTGATCACGGCATCCGCTGATGAGGTGACCGCCTTGTCCCACAGTTCCAACCCATCGCGGCTCAACTCGATGCGACCTATCCACGGAATGTTCTCGAACAACAGGCGTAGACCGTCGAGCACCAAGGGGTGGTCATCAGCGATGACCAAAGTGAACTTTCTTGGGACAAAAATGGGGGCTGGCATGGTCGCGTTTCCTAGGTGTGCATGGGTTGGCCCCGACTGGGCGACCCAGCCCCGCTTGGCAGTTTCAAACGCATGCAGGTGCCGTGCCCCGGAAAACTGGTGACTTCCATCTGCCAGCCCTGCTTCTGTGCGAAATGGCGGGAGATGATGAGCCCCAGGCCGCGGCGGGTGTCGGGGTCCTGGCGGTGGGTGACCTGCATCACGGTCTCCAGGCGCTGCGCGGAGATACCGCCGCCGTTGTCTACGATGTCGATCCGGTCCCCCTGCTTGCCGCGAAATGCCACCACCACACGTGGTCTGGAGGTGTTGTGGTTATGGTATTGAAGGGCATTGCTCACGAGATTGCGCAGCACTGGCAGCATGAGCGCGGGGTCATGTACCACCGCCCGGCCACTGCCATGGATGCGAATCTCAACCCCGGCAATTGCGGCAGCGCCGGCGAAATGTTCCCGCAGTTTCTTCGCCAGCGATGCTACCGGTTGTTTGTGGCAGCGAACGATAACGCTATTGTTGTCGAGTAGAGCGAGTTCGAGGGCCTTGTCCAACATCTCGGTGACCTGGTCCAGCGCCAGGTTGATCTGATCTGCCATCAGCAGCGAGCGATGGGACTCGTCAGC
>CAIYDK010000382.1 GCA_903924955.1 uncultured beta proteobacterium
CCCGCCAAAACCGCGAAACGCTGTGTGGCTCTGGGTGTTGGTTTTGCAGCGGTAGGAGGCAATCTCCACGTCCTGCAGGTAGTAGGCGTTGTCGCTGTGGAAGATGGCGCGGTCGGCCACCGGGCCCGACAGGTCGGCGCTGAAGCCGCAGTTGGCCGCCATCATCAGCTTGAGTGCAGTCAGGCGCCCCGTGTCGTCAAAGCCGGCGCTGTATTCGTAGGCAAAGGGGTGACGCTTGCCAGTGACCATAAAGTCGTCATCGCGGTCCAGGCGCAGCTTGATGGCGCAATGGAGCTTGCTGGCCGCTACCGCCGCCCACACCGCCATGTGTCCGGCCTGGGTCTCCTTGCCGCCAAATCCTCCGCCCATACGGCGGCACTCGACGCGCACAGCGTGGTTGTCCAGCCCCAGCGCATGCGCCACCCAGTGCTGCACCTCGCCGGGGTGCTGGGTGCTGCTGTGCACCACCCACTGGTTTTGCTCTTGCGGCAACACGTAGGCAATCTGGCCCTCCAGATAGAAATGCTCTTGTCCGCCCACTTCCAGCGTGCCGCTCAGCGTGTGTTGGGCGCTGGACATGGCGGCGCTGGCATCGCCCCGGCTTACAAAAACGGGTGGCAATACATAGCTTTTGGACTGCAGGGCCTGCTCCACCGTCAGGATGGCGGGCAGGGCTTCGATGTCAAGGCGCACCTTGCGCGCCGCTCGCCGGGCCTGCATCACCGTTTTGGCAATGACCAGACCGACGACCTGGCCGATGTGCTGCACCGTGTCCATGGCAAACACCGGCTCATCGCCGGCAAAGGCGGCCAGCATGGGGTCGCCCGGAATGTCTTTGGACAGCACCACGTCCACCACGCCTGGCATGGTCAGCGCGTCAGTCGCATCCACACCGCGCAGGCGGCCGTGCGCCACGGTGGAGAGGATGGGTGCTGCGTGCAAGGTGCCGCGCACCTCGGGGATGTCGTCGATGTAGTTCACTGCGCCGGCCACTTGGGCCACCGCACTTTCGTGCGGTTTGGATGTTCCGCTGGCGCTCATGGTGTAACTCCGTTGTCAGTCGTCACTGTCACTTGGCGCAGGTCAGTCAGCGCGGAACCCTGGCTTTCCAGCCAGAACCGCTGTATCAGATTACCCAGCACCGTGCTGCGGTAGGCACTGGACGCACGCATGTCGGAGATCGGCGCAAACTCGGCACGCAGCGTCTGCATGGCGTGGTCAATGGTGGCTTGGCTCCAGGCTTGACCGGTGAGTGCCGCCTGGGTCTTGCGGGCCCGCACGGGGGTGGCTGCCACGCCGCCCACACCGATGGAAGCCTTGCGTACGATGCCATTGTCGATATGTAGGCTGATGGCCAGGCACACGGCAGAAATATCGTCCTCAAAGCGCTTGGAGACTTTGTAGACCCGAGACAACTCGGACGCAGTGGCTTTGGGCACTTTGATCCACGCCAGCACTTCATCGGACGCCATCACATTCTTGCGGTACCCGGTGTACAGGTCTTCCAGTGCCAGCTCCCGGTGCGCCACCGCTTTGCCGCTGCGGCGCATGAGCACTACGCTGGCGTCCAGCGCAATCAGCAGGGGCATGGAGTCGCCAATCGGTGAGCCATTGGCCACGTTGCCGCCCAGTGTGCCGCTGTTGCGCACCGGCAGGCCGGCAAATCGGTGGGCAAATTCTGCCAGCTGCGGTCGGCCCGCCACCAGCGCCGCAAAGGCATCGGTCAGTGTGACGGCGGCGCCAATGGCGATGTGATGCGGATAGTCTTCAACCTGGCGGAGCTCGGCCACCTGCGTCACGTCCAGCACCCGCTCGAATTGCTGGTGCATCTTGGTGACCCACAGGCCCACATCGGTGCAGCCGGCCACCAGTTGTGCGTTGGGGTAGCGTTGGCGCGCGGCCAGCAAGTCGATCAGCGTACGCGGTGCCATATAAGGCAAATTGCCATCTAGCCCCCGTGGAATAAGCGTGAGCAGCTCTAAATTTAGGAGCACTTCGGCTTCGTTGACCTGCACCGGTGGCAGCGTCTGCATCGCCTGGGCGGCGTCCAGAATGGGGCGATACCCGGTGCAGCGGCACAGATTGCCCGACAGCGCGGCCTGGGCCTGCGCACGGGTGATGGCCTCGCCTTTGGCGGCTGTGTTCTGGTACAGCCCAAACAGGCTCATCACAAAACCGGGTGTGCAAAAGCCGCACTGCGAGCCGTGGCAATCCACCATGGCCTGTTGCGCGGGATGAAGCGTGGGGGCAGTCAAGCCGCCGCCGGGCCGCCCCAAGGCGGATTGGGCCCCCTCGGGGGGCAGCGCAGCACACGCAGCGGCAAGCGTGGGGGCAATATCTTCTGCTGTCCAGACGGCCATTCCGTCGACCGAATGGGCCAGCCGGATACAACTGTTGATGGCGCTGTATTTCAGTGAATCGCCGTTTGCCTCGGCAACGACCACGGTGCAGGCGCCGCAGTCGCCTTCGCCGCAGCCCTCTTTGGTGCCGGTGCAGTGCAGGTCTTCACGCAGCACTTCCAGCAGGGTGCGGTTGGGGTCGACGTCGGGCAGCGTCACAATTTTGCCGCGTCGCACAAATTGCAGGTTTTTTGCTTTCATGGTGTTTAGCATAGAGCAAGTTGCGCGCCTGC
>CAIYDK010000383.1 GCA_903924955.1 uncultured beta proteobacterium
CACTGAGGCGGGCTTTAGCGGATCAGGAATTGCAACTTGCCTGTTTTGTCTTTCCACTCATCAGCTTCTGGCAACTCGGCCTTGCGCTTGGTGATGCTCTTCCAGGTAGGCAGCTTGGCCAGGTCGGCGTTGAGCTTGGTCATGTGGCGCTGGTCAGAGGGAACATCTTCTTCGGCGTAGATGGCGTTCACCGGGCATTCGGGAATGCAGACGGCGCAATCAATGCATTCATCGGGGTCGATGGTCAGAAAGTTGGGGCCTTCGCGGAAGCAATCCACGGGGCAAACGTCGACGCAATCGGTGTATTTGCACTTGATGCAGGCTTCGGTGACGGTATGGGTCATTTTGTTTTCTAGGGCAGGGAAGTATTAACAACCCTTTGATTTTATTGGCATTTGCTTACCAAACCTGTCATTGGCAGTCGCCAGTAAGGTCATTACCGCAACAATGCTTGCTGCAAATCAATTCAGGAGCAATGCGCCTGATGTTTTGTGACTGGCCGTATCGACCAAAATCAGCGCACCCAAAATCCGGGACTGTGCGTAGGGCAGCCCGGCAATGGGCTCCTGTAATGCCAGCTCAATGTGACCAATCGCGTTCGGTTCGATCTGGGTGGCGTCATGCTCTTCGAGCGTATTGATGTCCAGACTGTGCACGATGCGTTTGACCTTGGCCTTGATCCAGCGGTGGCCATGCAGCGCCAAATACACGCGCCCAGCAACCAGTGGTTCGTCATCCATCCAGGCTACTGTTGCCTTAACGTCACGGGTGGTGGTTAAGTAGGCCTTGGGTTTGGGGGTGTCGGCAAACTCGTCGTCACTGGCGTCAGGCGCAGGCGCTTGTGCCAGCAACCAGTCGCCGCGGGATACGTCAACTTCACGGTCCAGCACGATGCCGGCACCGTGACCGGCGGCCACGTTCTTGGGCGCGCGCGCATGGTTCAGCACCTGAGCCACGACGGCCGTTTGACCGCTAGGCAGAATGGAAATGGTGTCGCCCGGCTGCACATGGCCCGTGGCTACGCGACCCCAGAACACGCGACGGCCCTGGCTGGTATCACTGGATGAGTGGAATTTTTCGACCCACTGCACCGGGAAGGAGAAGGGCACATCGGTCTCTGCCGCGGTCACGGGTAGTTGCTCCAAAAGGCTCAGCAGGCTGGGACCGGTGTAACCGCACCAGCCTTCAGTGGCGCTCACCACGTTGTGGCCCTTGAGTGCGGAAATCGGGATGATGGCGCTCACGCTAATGCCAGCGTGCTCGGCAAAGGCTTCCAGTGCGGTGCTGATCTTGTTGAACGCCGCCGTGGCGTTGTCACCCAGTGCGTCGAGCTTGTTCACCGCAAACACGATGCTCGGCACACGCAGCAGGTTCACCAGCAGGGAATGGCGCCGGGTTTGGGGCAACAATTCAACCAGTCCATCGACTTGCCACTTCAACTTGGTGGCATCCACCAGCACGACGGCGGCGTGGGCGCTGCTGGCGGCAGTCACCATGTTGCGCGTGTATTGCACATGACCCGGGGCATCGCCAATGATGAACTTGCGTGCCGGAGTGGCAAAGTACCGGTAGGCTACGTCGATGGTGATGCCCTGTTCACGTTCGGCACTCAAACCATCCGTGAACAAAGCCAGATCGGCCTCGCCACTTTTGGACACATTAGCCAACTGGTCCTGCAGCACCGAGCGGCTGTCCACCAAGAGCCGGCCAATCAGCGTGCTTTTGCCATCGTCAACCGAACCGCAGGTAATAAAGCGCAAGGCGCTCTGGGTATCAATATCGGGGCCATTCAGGCCTATAGCCCCCGTAGAATAAGCGTGAGCAGCTATTTTTTTTGTAGCGGTTGTCATATCAAAAATCCTTGTAAACCAACGTCCGGTCGCGGCGAAGTGCCTTCAAATCAGGGATACCGTGGAACCGGCTTAGCCGGGCCGCTGGTATCGCCCCTGCAAGGGGGTGGCGAAGCGACACGAAGTGCGCGCAGCCTGGGGTGTGCCTAAAAGTACCCGTCTTTTTTGCGTTTTTCCATGGAGGCTTCGGACGTTTTGTCATCCATTCGGGTGGCGCCACGTTCGCTCACGTCGGCGGCCAGCGTCTCGATTACGATGTCGGCAGCGGTGGAGGCCAGGCTTTCCACCGGGCAGGTGCAAGTGATGTCGCCTACTGTGCGAAAGCGCACGTTGCGGCTCTCAACTGTTTCACCATCTTTGGGTGGTGTCAGCTTGGTTACGGGCACCAGCAGGCCTTTGCGTTCCACCACGTCACGTTTGTGGGTGTAGTACAGACTGGGCAGGGCGATGTGCTCGCGCTCGATGTACTGCCATACGTCCAGTTCGGTCCAGTTGCTGATAGGGAACACGCGGAAGTGTTCGCCTGGCTGCAAGCGCGTGTTAAACAGCGTCCACAGCTCGGGGCGCTGGGCTTTGGGTTGCCACTGGCCAAAGCTGTCGCGGTGGCTGAATATGCGTTCCTTGGCGCGGGCTTTTTCTTCGTCGCGGCGGGCACCGCCGATGAGCGCGTCAAAGCGGAATTCTTCGATGGCTTCCAGCAGCGTGACGGACTGGTGCACATTGCGGCTCTCGCCCGGGTGTGCCAGGCGCACCGTGCCACGGGCCATGGAGTCTTCCACATTGCGCACGATCAGTTCGGCGCCCAGCTCCTTGGCGCGCAGGTCGCGGAAGTCGGTCACCTCATGGAAGTTGTGGCCGGTGTCGATCATCAAGAGCGGGTAGGGAATGCGGCCCGCTCCAAAGGCTTTCTCGGCGCATTTCAGCATCACCAATGAGTCTTTGCCACCTGAGAACAGCAGGGCGGGGCGCTCAAAGGCTGCGGCTACCTCTCGCAGGATGAAGATGGTTTCCTCCTCCAGGGCGTCCAGGTGGCGGTTGCTCAGGTGGGTGAGCAGGTCGTGGTTGATTCGGGCGTTCATACGGATGTCGCTTCAGGCAAGGGTTTAGATTTGGGCTCGGTTTTGACGTGCAGGCCACATTCCTTGGCGGCCCCACCTTCTAAATTGGCTTCCCACCACCAGCGACCGGAGCGAAAGTCTTCGCCCAGACTGATGGCACGGGTGCAAGGCTCGCAGCCGATGCTGGGGAAGAAGGCGTCGTGCAGCGGGTTGTAGACCACCTGGTTTTCAGCGATGTAGTGCCAC
>CAIYDK010000384.1 GCA_903924955.1 uncultured beta proteobacterium
AGCAGTCACTATGCCATCAGGGAAAAGCGCAATCTTGAAAAAGATTTATTCCCCCACTTTTCAGCACGGCGCATTGGTGACATTCAACCGATAGAGCTACTGGCAGCGGTGAAGCGTGTCGAGGAGCGCGGCGCTCTGGACGTGGCACACCGAGTACTGACAACAGCGGGGCAAGTCTGGCGCTATGCCGTCGCTACTGGACGCGCAGAGCGGGACGTGAGCGCGGATATCAAAGGCGCACTGACACCACACCACGGTAAACACTTTGCGGCCATCACAGACCCGGTAAAGCTGGGTGAACTGATCCGCATCATTCGGGGCTATCAGGGCGGGCCGATAGTGCGGGTGGCGCTGCAACTAGCACCCATGCTATTTCAGCGACCTGGTGAGCTACGCGCAGCGGCATGGGCTGAATTTGATCTTGATGCGGCGCTCTGGACTATTCCGGCGGCCAGAATGAAGCGGCGGGTAGACGGCAAGAAGAACGGCGACCCGCATCTAGTGCCATTGCCAACGCAAGCGGTAGAGATACTGCGCAAGCTGCACCCACTGACCGGTCACGGCACTCTGCTTTTCCCTGGTGAGCGCAGCCATGACCGGCCTATCAGTGACAACACCCTGCGGGCGGCATTGTTGACGCTGGGTTATGGGCCGGACAAGCAGAGTGTGCATGGATTCAGGGCCACGGCACGAACCATGCTGGCAGAGGTACACGACGTTGATCCACTGGTGATCGAAGCCCAGCTTGCCCACGCGGTGAAGGATGCCAACGGACGCAGCTATAACCGCACGACTTACCTGAAACATCGCGCCACCATGATGCAGCAATGGGCAGACTACTTGGACAAGTTGGCACGCGGTGCTGAAGTGATCCCATTCAAAGCAGCCATATCGCATTAGGCAACGGCCAATTGGCGACCGATCCCGGATCGGTGGAGGTTAGTCACTGATGCTCAACGGTTTGCGGCTCATTGCGAATTTGATAAGGAGGATGGAATGGTCAATAGTTTGAAAAGCGGACAAATTGAATCAACCGACACAAGCGATCGGACTAAACGAGTTCAGGAAAAGGAGAAGTTGTTGGGCGACTGCCTGACGTTTGAACAGGCCATAGCTTCACTGGCTAAGTACATGATATTCGCTGAGGACGTAAAAGCAACATTTGCCAGACTGCAATCGTCGGCTGCAGAAGATCTGCAGAAATCCAATTCCGAAATTGATGAGTTTTGCGACAGACATCTTTGGGTGCTTGGCGTCGCGGAAAGCTATATCGACAAATCGATACAAGCGACGGAATCAGCCGCTCTTCGTGGAAAAAACGCAGCTGATGCTTTGCATAACCTCTCCGGCGGCAGTAGGGCCAAAGCTGCTGCTATCCGAGAAGTATGGGCGACAGGCAACTATTCGAACCGAGATCTATGCGCAGAGAAAGAATGCGCCGCGCTAAAAATGTCATTTGGGGCCGCGCGAAAGGCGTTGCGAAATACACCGACGCCTCCTAGTCGCTGCGGCGTATAGGCTAGGCGCCGCGGCGCATAGGGTATTCCGCATTGCCCGCTGAAAATTGATGATCGCCTCAATTGGTCAAAGACGGCCAATGCAATGCGAGGGCTTTCAATGTCAATTCTCAGAATGCCAGCCATCATGGCTGAAATGGGCTACCGTAGCCACGCCAGTGTGTACGGTGCCATTCACGCGGGATTGCTGACGCATCCCGTCCCAATCGGGAGACGCTCTGTCGGCCTTCCTTCCGAGGAAGTGCAATCGGTTATCGCGGCGCGGATTGCTGGCCAGACAGAGCAACAAATTCGCGACCTGGTGAACCGCCTTCATACAGCGCGGTGCGCAAATTTTGGGGAACCCTTCAAACCTACCTGGCTTGATCGCAGCGCTCAGGTAAAGCAACAGGCGGCAAAGCGGGTTAAGCGCACATCAGTGGCCACGGATTAAGGGGTGCATTATGAGCTTTGACCGTAACCGGCTCCCCGACCCGACGACTTACTTTGAGAACCAAGGGCTTAGCCTCAAAGGCCCCCGGTCTGCCAAGTGGAAAACCACTGCCTGCAACTTTCACGGCGGCTCGGACTCAATGCGCGTCAACGTCACCAGCGGGGCTTATGTCTGCATGGCCGGCTGTGGCGCCAAAGGGGGCGATGTAGTGGCTTATCACATGGCTGCGCATGGGCTGGACTTTATCGACGCAGCCAAAGCCCTTGAATGCTGGCTTGAGGATGGCCAAC
>CAIYDK010000385.1 GCA_903924955.1 uncultured beta proteobacterium
ATCTACAAGATCGACGTGGGCATGCCCAAGGAGCCCATCTTTGCGTTCGAGAGCATGTTTGAGGGCGGCGTCCTGATTAACAAGGAAGACCTCTACGCGGCGCTTATCGCGGCCGTGCTGGTGGCCGCTCTGAGTCTGTTTTTTCAAAAGACGGCAACCGGTCGTGCCCTGCGTGCTGTCGCCGATGACCACCAGGCTGCACAAAGTATCGGCATTCCGTTGAACCGCATCTGGGTCATCGTCTGGTGCGTGGCTGGTGTTGTGGCCTTGGTGGCGGGCATGATTTGGGGCAGCAAGCTCGGGGTGCAGTTTTCGCTGACAACCGTCGCGCTGCGGGCTTTGCCGGTGGTGATTTTGGGTGGCTTAACTTCGGTCCCAGGTGCCATTGTGGGCGGCCTGATCATCGGCGTTGGCGAAAAATTATCCGAGGTGTTTTTGGGCCCCTATGTTGGCGGCGGTATTGAGATCTGGTTTGCCTATGTGCTGGCACTCGTGTTCTTGCTGTTCCGTCCGCAAGGATTGTTCGGCGAAAAAATCATTGATCGCGTTTGAGAGACCCCTATGTTCTATAGAGAAAACGGCCAATACAAGACCAGCTACCGCGCAGATCAGCAGATCTTTCCTATCGCGCAAGACCGCTGGGCCATACTGCTGTTGATTGCGGCGGCGTTCCTCGTCGTGCCCCTGTTGGGTAGCGACTACATGTTTCGCGCAATCTTCATTCCCTTCTTGATCATGTCGCTGGCAGCGCTGGGAGTGAATATTCTGGTGGGCTACTGCGGACAGATTTCCCTCGGTTCAGGGGCCTTCATGGCGGTGGGCGCTTACGCGGCCTTCAACTTCTTTGTACGCGTGCCCGGTATTCCGCTGTTGCTGGCGCTGGTGCTGGGTGGGTTGTGCTCCAGTGCTTTTGGCATCCTGTTTGGGTTGCCCAGTTTGCGGGTCAAGGGACTCTATCTGGCCGTAGCGACTTTGGCAGCGCAGTTTTTCGCGGACTGGATGTTCTTGCGCATCAAGTGGTTTACCAATGATGCACCTTCGGGTTCGGTCTCGGTGAACAATCTGCAGGTTCTGGGCATGTCGATTGAGAGCCCGATTTCCAAATATCTGTTTTGCCTGAGCATTCTGGTGGTGCTGGCGCTGGCGGCCAAAAACTTGGTGCGTGGAGCAATCGGCAGGGAGTGGATGGCCATTCGCGACATGGATGTGGCGGCCGCAGTGATTGGCATTCGCCCTATGTATGCCAAGCTCAGTGCCTTTGCCGTCAGCTCCTTTATCGTCGGTATTGCAGGTGCGCTGTGGGGCTTTGTTTACCTGGGTTCCTGGGAGCCGGCGGCGTTTTCTGTGGACTTGTCCTTCAAGCTGCTGTTCATGGTGATTATTGGGGGCATGGGCTCGATCATGGGCAGCTTCTTTGGTGCCGGCTTTATCGTCATCCTGCCGATCTTTCTGAACCAGTTCCTTCCTTTGTTGGGTGGTGCCGTGGGCGTCGAAATTTCCACCGCGGGCATATCCCACTCCGAACTGATTATTTTCGGTGCCTTGATTGTGTGGTTCCTGATCGCAGAGCCACACGGTCTGGCAAAGTTGTGGGCGCTCTCAAAACAGAAGTTGCGTCTTTGGCCCTTCCCGCATTGAGCTTTTTAGCTGCGTTGTTCGTTCGTTAACCACAGGCATACCAATGCCGAACTATAGGAGACTTTCGTGAAAATTCGAAACATCGTTCTGGCCAGTACCCTGGCCGCCCTTGGAGCCAGCGCATTTGCGCAAGCCAAAGAGCAGTTCTTTCCGGTGCTTTCCTACCGCACTGGAGCCTATGCGCCCAATGGCGTGCCATGGGCCAACGGGTTTGTGGATTACCTCAAACTCACGAATGTGCGTGGTGGGGTTAATGGAATGAAGATTAGTTACGAAGAATGCGAAACCGGTTACGACACCGCGCGTAGTGTGGAATGTTATGAGCGCCTCAAGGGAAAGAATGGCGGCGCTACCATGTTCCAGTCGCTGTCCACCGGGGCCACCTTTGCACTGACAGAAAAGGCGCCTGGCGACAAGATTTCCATCATTACCGCCGGCTATGGCCGCAGCGAGAGCCAGGACGGCACGATCTTCAAGTGGAATTTCCCTCTGGCCGGAACCTACTGGTTGGCAGCAGATGTGCTGGTGCAGGCCATTGCCAAAAAGGAGGGTGGCCTGGACAAGCTCAAAGGCAAGAAGATTACGCTGGTGTACCACGACTCTCCGTTTGGCAAGGAACCCATTCCATTGCTGCAGGAGCGCGCGGCCATGCACGGTTTCAACCTTGCGCTGCTCCCGGTGACTGCACCCGGCGTGGACCAAAAAGCCACTTGGTTGCAGGTGCGCCAGGCCAAGCCAGACTACGTGCTGCTGTGGGGTTGGGGCGTGATGAATTCTACGGCGCTCAAAGAGGCGCAGGCCACCGGCTATCCACGCGAAAAGATGTATGGCGTGTGGTGGTCAGGTGCTGAGCCTGACGTGAAGGACGTAGGCGACGGCGCCAAGGGCTACAACGCTGTCACGATGCAGCACGGCGCAGAACCCAACTCGGCTGTGGTCAAGGAGATTATGGAAAAGGTCCACAGCAAGGGCCAGGGAACCGGTCCCAAGGACGAAGTTGGGCAAGTGCTCTACATGCGTGGCGTGATGAGCTCCATGCTGGCAGTCGAAGGTGTGCGCCGCGCGCAAGAGCGCTTTGGCAAGGGCAAGTGGATGAGCGGAGAGCAGGCCCGCTGGGGCTATGAGAATTTGGCGCTTGACCAGAAGAAGCTCGATGCGTTGGGTTTTGCGGGTGTGATGCGCCCGATCAGCACCTCGTGCGTCGATCATATGGGCTCCAATTGGGCGCGCATTCACACCTGGGACGGCAAAAAGTGGGAGTTCTCCTCCGACTGGCTACAGGCGGACGAGCAGGTGCTGAAGCCCCTGGTCAAGACCACAGCCGCTAAATATGCAGCCGACAAGAAGCTGACACCGCGCACCCCTGCGGACTGCCAGTCCTGATAGCAACGGCGGCCCTGACGGGCCGCCAAATCAAAGGTCCGCTGGGCGAGCCTTTCATTTGGTTCAAACGGGAATATCACCATGAGTGAAGCGAAGAAAATTGTTCTCAACGTCAATGGCATTGAGGTCATTTATAACCACGTTATTTTGGTGCTCAAGGGCGTTTCGCTCCAAGTGCCTGAAGGCGGCATTGTGGCCATACTTGGCGGTAATGGAGCCGGCAAGACGACGACGCTGCGCGCAGTGTCCAACTTGCTGGCGGGTGAGCGTGGAGCC
>CAIYDK010000386.1 GCA_903924955.1 uncultured beta proteobacterium
CATTCAAGTACGCCTACACACAGGCAAAGCAGGATGAGAATTTTGCTGCTGCCGGGTTCACCGGTGCACCCGCTGGCGTAACCAGCTTGGGCGGGGTAGTGGACACGCGCTTGGCACAACTGGGTTTTAACACCAAGGTCACACCAGCATTGGGCTTGGTGGCCAATGTGAAATACGAGCGCAAGATCGATAACACGCCTGAGGTGCTCTATAACATTGAGGGTGGCGGTGCAACCCCTGCGCCGGCAGTGCCATCTGTTGCCACACCTTCTAACGTTAACCGCTATTGGTACAACTACCATGTGGACTCAACCAAAGTGGTTGGAAAGCTGGAAGCCAACTACCAGTTTGCACCGGGCACACGGGGCACTTTCGGTGTTGACTACAACATGGTCGACCGCCCAGTGCCCATCTCGATCACTGAAGAAGAGTTGGCCGGTATTGGTGCAGTGCGCTCCAAGAACACTGAAAACGGCTTGCGCCTGGAATTGCGTAGCAATCTGGCAGAGTCGTTTACCGGTTCCGTTGCGTATACGAACAGCAAGCGCATTGGCTCAGACTGGACCAGTTTGAGCAACAGCGCCGCGTTTGTAGCCGCCGGTTTGGGCTACGGAATGACCGCGCCAGCGGGCACTTTCCTGTCCTTGAGCGCTGGCAATGCCTTCCCCATGAATATGGCGGATGTGGACCGCACCAAGCTGAAACTGGCTGGCAGCTGGACTCCAACCGATCAGCTTGAAATACAAGTGATCATGGAAGGTGGCTCTGACAAAAACTCCATGCCGTTCAACCCGGTTGCACTGGGCAAAGGATGGCGTGAGTCCAGCAACAAGCTGGTGAGCGTTGATGCCAGCTATGCCGTGTCTGACAGCTGGAAGGTCAATGGTTATGCATCCACAGGCTCACAGAACCTGCAGGTGAATCACAGCACGGGCTATATGGCGGATCTGACATCACCCACTGAAAGCTTCGGCTTGGGTGTTACCGGTAAAGCCACCAGCCGCCTGGAAGTGGGCGCTCAGCTGACCATGCTGCGTGACTCCACCCGGTATGGATTGGCGGCATCGCCTGGTACAACGGGCACCTTGCCCAACATTACCCAGGTTGCCGCCAGTGCTGCCAATTTGGCGCAAGCCGCCATCGGCTTGCCAGATGTCAAGTACACCAGCAACACACTGAATTTGTTCGGCAAGTACGCGGTGGACAAGCAGTCGGACATTCGGGTGAGCATGGTTTACCAGCGCGCCACGATGGATGAGTGGACCTGGTCCAACAACGGTGTGTCGTTTGTCTACGGTGACAACACCACCGTCAAGATGAGCCCTGAGCAAACGGTTACCTTTATCGGTGCCTCTTACATCTACAAGTTCTAGTGGTTAGGCGGTCAGGGTGCGAGCCTTGGCCGCCGTCACTTCGAAATTCTTGATGTATGTCAATATAAATGGCTTCAATGCAAGTCTGTTCAATTTAAAGCGCAACAATGAGGTTGCGCTTTTTTTTTGGGGAAAATCTGACCATGCGAACTAAATCGTTGCCCATGCGTTTGCTCATGTCGTGGGTACTGGCCGCCAGTTTGATGCCGGCCTCATTTGCAGCCACTAAGGCGGCACCTGCGCCCGTTGTAGCTGCCGTGGTGGCGCTGGATAATGCCACCTGCCAAACTTGCCACGATGGAAAAAAAGGCAAGCTGGAGGTGCCCGGTGCCGAGGGTAAACCCCGTGCGTTACACAGTATTACACCCGATGCGTTCGCCAAGGGCGTGCACGCCAAGATGGAGTGCGTGGCCTGCCACACCGACATCAAGGACAACGCCGCAACCGCCAACGCCCACCAAAAGGACACTGCACAGCCGCTGAAGAAAGTGGATTGCGCTGGTTGCCACCAGGAATTGTGGGACAAGGCGCAAAAAGACGGCAAGGCGGCAGAAAAGCCCCGCCTGGGAGTCGTTGCCAAGAATATCGATCTGTATAAGAAGTCGTTCCACGCCCGACCTAATACGGATGACAAGACCAAGCCCAATGCGTCGTGCGATAACTGCCACGACACGCACAGCTTCAATGTGCCCGCAGCCAATTCACCCGAGCGTGCTGCCTGGCGCTTGGGCATTTCTGCCAACTGTGGTGAGAACTGCCACACCGATCAGCTTGAGGCCTACACCGAATCCATTCACGGTAAAGAGGTGATCGAGAAGCACAACCCCAAGTCTGCGGTTTGCACCGATTGCCACAGTTCACACGCAGTGAGCAACACGTCGGGCGACCCGTTCAAGGTAGCCATCTCTGCCCAATGCGGTACCTGCCATGAAGCCAACTTTGCTTCCTACAAGGCTACTTACCACGGCCAGATCAGTACCCTGGGTTATGCCTATACCGCCAAGTGCTACAACTGCCATGGCAGCCACGACATCCTGAAGGCGGACGACCCCAAGTCCAAGGTGCATGCGGACAATCGCATGAAGACCTGTGAGACTTGCCACAGTGGCAAGAAGGATTTGGCCAAGGCACCTGCTGGTTTTGCCACGTTCCAGCCGCACGGCCATGCCGGAGACTTCAAGCGCTATCCCGAGATCTGGATCGCCTTCCAGATCATGGTGCAGTTGCTGGTCGGCACGTTTGGCTTCTTCTGGTTGCATACCTTGTTCTGGTTCTACCGCGAATACAAGGAGCGTCGTAGTCACGATCACCATCGCCATATAACCATTGATCGCCGATTGCCCGAGGTCAAGGAACATCTGCGCACAAAGCACATTCAGCGCTTCACCCCGATCTGGCGTCTGGCACACATCACGTTCGCCTTGAGCTTGATGATTCTGACGTTGACTGGCATGCCGTTGTTCTACCCTGATGCACCATGGGCGTCTGCCATCATGACCGCGCTGGGTGGCCCGCACATTGCTGGAACGATTCACCGGGTCAACGCGGTGATATTCGCGGCGGTGTTCTTCTGGCACCTGTTCTATATGGTCTGGGGCATCATTCGCGACTGGAAGAACTTCAAGTTCTTTGGCCCGAACTCCATGATCCCGAACCTGAAAGATGGCGCTGACATGCTGGGCATGTTCAAGTGGTTCTTTGGCAAGGGCCCACGTCCGAAGTTTGACCGTTGGACGTA
Source organism: uncultured beta proteobacterium (assembly GCA_903924955.1). GTDB lineage: Bacteria > Pseudomonadota > Gammaproteobacteria > Burkholderiales > Burkholderiaceae_C > Allorhodoferax. The sequence goes on from CAIYDK010000386.1 coordinate 3,112, forward strand.
TTGGGAGAAGTTTGACTACTGGGCACCGTTCTGGGGCGTCACCATCATCGGTGTCAGTGGTTTGATCATGTGGCTCCCAGGTGTGTTTGGCGCGTTCCTGCCAGGCTGGGTGTTCAACGTGGCAGCCATCTTCCACGGTGAAGAGGCCTTCCTGGCGGTGGTGTTCCTGTTCACCGTGCACTTCTTCAACAACCACTTCCGTCCCGACAAGTTCCCGGTTGAAGTGGTGATGTTCACCGGTACCTTCTCGCTGGAAGAGTTCAAGCACGAGCATCCGCTGGAGTACCAGCGTCTGGTTGATAGCGGTGAACTGGAAAGTCGGCTGGTCGACGCACCGTCACCGGTCAAGATGACTGCAGCAAAGGTTTTGGGCTTCACCCTGATCGTGATTGGCCTGACGCTGTTGACGCTGGTTGGTATTGGATTCTTCACAAGCCTGTAAAGGCTTGTGAGAAACAGGTTTGCGAAACTGACATCACTGCGGTGATTGAAAGGAAGACATGGAAATCGTAGAAGTTGACGTTGCGATCGTTGGTGCCGGTGGCGCGGGTTTGCGAGCGGCGATTGCGTTGGTCGAGAAGGACCCAACGCTGCGCATTGCACTCATTTCCAAGGTCTATCCTATGCGCAGCCATACCTGCGCCGCAGAGGGTGGGGCGGCCGGTGTTGTCAAACCGGATGACAGTTTTGACCTGCACTTTGACGACACCGTGGGCGGTGGCGACTGGTTGTCAGATCAGGATTGCGTCGAGTACTTCGTGCATGAGGCACCTAAAGAGCTGATGCAGTTGGAGCATTGGGGCTGCCCCTGGAACCGCGAAGCCGATGGCTCGGTAGCGGTGCGGCCTTTTGGCGGCATGAAGAAGCAGCGCACCTGGTTTGCCGCCGACAAGTCGGGCTTTCACATTCTCCACACGCTGTTCCAGACCACGCTGCAGTTTCCCAATATCCAGCGCTTCGATGAGTTTTTCGCCACCGATCTCCTGATGGATGAAGGGCGTTGCCAGGGCCTCACCGCCATC
>CAIYDK010000387.1 GCA_903924955.1 uncultured beta proteobacterium
AATTGCAGAAGGAGAATTTTCAATTGCGCATTGTGAATTTTGAATTGAAGCCATACTCACAGGTCCATTGTTTTCGAGGTTAGTGTTGTTCATAACCGGCTCACATTTTAAAAATTTCCAATTCGCAATTCACAATCCACAATTCTTCAGCTCAATTCAAAATTCGAAATTCAAAATTCACAATTTATTCCGCATTCGCCTTGGCGGTCTTCCCGGACCGCGTGAAAATCGCCAACAGCTCCTTGGCTTCCGCCATAAGCCAGGCGCATTCTGCAGGCTCACCAAGGGGGGCCAGTTTGCACAACGCCAGCCAGTAGACGGTTTCGGCTGCTTCCTTGGCCGAGATGGCAATCTTGTGGATAAAGTCGCTTCTGGATTCCGCCGAATTGGCCTCGCGATAGTTGGCCCCGATAGAGGTGCCCGCCTTCAGCAACTGGCGACCCAAGACATCGGCAACCATATTATGCGGAAACGTGGAGACGAATCGGATGACGCGCAGCGCAAACTCCAGCGTGCAGGTCGATGCCATGAAACTTGAGACCCCTTGGTACTGCAAAGTCTGTCCTCCAAAGGTTAGCCGCTGCTAACCGGTCAGCAGCCAAAAACCAGGCTGCCAACAGTCCGCGGCCGCATCCCAAATCCAGAACACGGGTACGTCGGTGCAAGGCACCTTGTTTCAACAGAAAGGCAAATACCGGATCCTGGTCGAGTTTGCCACGCGCCCACCGGTAGTGAAAATATCCGGCAACTCGGTAAGGCTCACACGCGGCCTCAAGAAGTTGCAGCTTCAGGTCAGATTGCATGCGCGGGCCAGGGTCACGGGTTTGAGCCCCAAGTCACGGATGGCAGCTAGCAGTTTGGGCAGCACCACAACAATGAGCGCCTCGTTCGCTGTCGTGCGTGCCGCATTTCCGTCGTGCAATAGCAAAATGTCGCCGGCAGCAAGTTCGCGAGTCAGTCGTTGCAACACTTTGTCAGAATCCCGCTCCCGTGTATCGAAGCCACGACGGGTCCAACTTGCAAGCCGCAGCCCGGTGGAATTGAGCACCGGATCCAGAAAGACGTTGCGTAAACCCGCTACTGCGCGATAGAACTGTGGCGCCCGGCCGGTGATACCCTGGATGATGTGTTGCCCACCCAGAATTTCTCTGCGCCAGCCTGCGGGGCCAGACAGCGAAACCAGCGGTGGATGGCGAGCGCCATGGTTCTCGATACGGTGACCGGCGGCAACCATACTACGGCACAGTTCCGGATATGCAGTTGCGCGCGCTCCAATACAGAAGAACGTGGCTCGGGCGCCGTGCTGCGCCAGGATTGCCAGCACCTGAGGAGTCACGTGTGGATCAGGGCCGTCATCGATAGTGATGGCCACTTCACCCCTTTGCATCGCGGAGGCGGGCAAGCGCACCAGGTTGGGGCCCAGGCAGGCGCTGCGTGGCCATAGGCCGGCGACCATCAACATCAACTGACTGAGCAACACGATTGCCATTGCCCAAACCCACGCTTGCGGGGAGATCACCAGCAACAGCAACGCAATGCCATGCAGTGCTATTTGGATCAGCAGAAACGGTCCAGGGCGCCAGGTGCGTGGATTGGAGCGCATGACTGATGTACTTTTCAAGGTGCGGCGACTTTGGAGACGGTCATTTCGAAGCGGTCACCGTCGGTCTGGTCAAACGTAATTATCCTGATGTTCGCATCGGCACCACTAATGTGGACCCTGCGCAATATCTTGGCCACTTCATTTTGCACCGGCACCAGCGTCAGCTGCCACTTTGCTTGCACTCCGGCGAGGTC
>CAIYDK010000388.1 GCA_903924955.1 uncultured beta proteobacterium
AGCCTTCGGGGTCTACAAAATAGTAGGTGCTTGTGGTTTTCATCAGGTCACCCTTAGCAGGGACCATTTGATCTGGTCCACCCGTATCTGGTAGATCAGGCTGTTGATGTTGCTTGGCAGCGGTACCTCAATGTTCAACAAAATTCGCCCCATCGGAACCACGGTGGACGCCCCGCTTGGGTAATGCGCCAGCTGCCTCTTTACCTTGCAGACCGCCTGCACGTCGTAGACCTTGGCAGACCCCGTGCTTGAGCTTGCCCAGTAATAGGTTCCGGTAACAACCGCATTGGCTGCAAAGGGCGCACTCTTCTCGTCAAACACCTGTGCAAAGTCATCAAAGCCGGTGTCAATTTCCACACTGGCAGGGGTGGTGGTGGTCCACGCACCGGTGTCCAGCGCAAAGTTGCTGTACCAGGCGCCTGCGTTGTTCCAGGTGCCGCTGGCCACCAGGTTGGTGCGGCTGATCACCACGCCGTTGAACTCGGCATTGCCATTGGCGTAAATCTTCCAGCCCACAGAGCCCGTGGTAAAGGGGTCCGACCGGATGTGGTCCGGCCCAATCACGGTGCCGCCAATGGCCGCCGAGCTGGCGGTAATCAATATTCCGGGGAAGCTGATGCCGCAGTCGTTCCAGTTCGACATCCAGATCCGGTTGGCGCCGCCCTTGATCTCGGCAAAGGTGTCCCCGGTGTCACCTGTTCGGCAAAATATCCATCCGTTGCTGCCGTCGCCCCACCATTTGCCAAGGCTTCGCACATAACCCGGCCCGGTGGCGCCATCGCCTTGCAGGTTGATACACCCCGAGTTCATGGTGGCGGCATTGATGCTGCCGCCGTTGATGGTTGACCCGCTTAGCGTTCCGGTAAATGTGCCGCTGCTGGCGTACACCGCTCCGCGCACCACCACACCCGACAGTTCTGCCGATCCATCGGCGTTAATGCGCCATCCGGCGCTGCCGGGTGTGTAGACGCTGCTCTGCACGTACTGCCCCCCCGAGTTCGACACCAAATCCCGTTTTTCCGGTTTTTTGACCCCTCGATCCTAACAAAATCAAACACTTAGTGCTGCCATTTTGATTTTTCTGTAGTGGCAATATGGTAATTGTAGTGTGGTGGCAATTACTCTTGCATATTGAGCTTGTTGTTGCTACACTTCCCGCATGTTCACCAAGCTCACCCGAAGCGGCGGCCACACCTACGTGCAGCTGGTTGAGTCTTTCCGTGATGAAACCGGCCGTCCCCGCCAACGTACCGTCTCTACGCTGGGGCGCCTGGACGAAGCCGGTGGCCAGGTGGAATCTTTGCTTAAAGGCCTGCTTCGTGCCAAAGGCATGCCCGCCTCGATGGCCGATACGCCCCAAGTTGCTTTTGAATCGGCATTGGCGCTGGGCGACGTGTGGGCGCTGGACCAACTTTGGAAAGAACTCGGCTTTGACGCTTTGGCCGGCGTCTTTCGCAAAGCGCGCTACACCACACCGGTGGAACACGCCATTCGCGTCATGGTCTTCAACCGCCTGTGTGATGCCGACTCCAAACTTGGCGTGCTGCGCTGGCTGCAAACGGTGAGCATGCCCCAAGTCGATGTGGAAGCTTTGACACACCAGCATTTGCTGCGCAGCCTGGATGCGCTGATGGACCACCAAGAGGCTGTGGACGATGTGGTGGCCAATCTGCTGCGGCCCCTGGTCGATCAGGATCTGTCGCTGGTGTTCTATGACCTGACCACCATCCGTGCTGCCGGGCTGTCGGAGCAGGCAGGCGATGTGCGCCAGTACGGCATGGCCAAAGAAGGTTTGATTGCGCGCCAGTTCATGCTCGGGGTGGTGCAAACCGCAGAAGGCTTGCCGATTTACCACGAGGTGTTTGACGGCAACCAGGCCGAGTCG
>CAIYDK010000389.1 GCA_903924955.1 uncultured beta proteobacterium
CAGTGACCACATGGCAATGGTACTGAGCGCGACGACCCACCAGCTGCTCCACTGCGCAGCACGGATATCGCGGTCGATGCTTTCCATCGTGTAGTAGAACTCGGCGACAGCGACCACCTCGGCATTTTCCTTGGCTCGCACCGGCACGAATACTTCGAGCAACCGGGCCCCGAGTCCGCGTTCGTGTTCGTGCTCGCCGCCACCGAGCTGACTGACATGCCCCGACGCCTGACCGCGGAAGGCTTCCTCCAGCTCGGCGTCCATTTTTAGACGCTGGCCGACTTGAGCGTGGTCGTTGCTGTAGAAAATCGTTCCGTCCGGATGCCAGAACTTGAATCGGACCACGATACGCTGCAGAGGGCCGGTCAGGAACAAACGGTCGAGCGCGCCATGAGTGGCGTCGTCAAGTTGCACGGTGGACCAGTCGTCCTTTTGCGCGACCAGAATGCTTTCCACATAGATCGATGCCATGGAAACCGCCCGCTTGATTGTGCTGGCTTCGATCTGACGTCCGACCCAGTAGCCGATAACCAGCATGCCAACGATCAGGATCAATGTTGTCAGCCCGAGAAACTGCTGTGTCAGGCTAAGCCGGTTAAGCCGTCGAATCAGTTTGTTGGCCTGGGGCAAGGTCAGCGTCCTCGGAACACGATTGTCCAGCGCGAATCCCATACTAGCATGCAGCGCCCTGGGCGCTATGCGACCAAAGTCTGAACAAATAGCTGCTTTGGTCAGGTCGATTTCCCGGCGCAAGTCCGTTGTCCGGACCTTCCATATATCGAAAATGGGTGGCATCGCACTAGGCCTTGCAGAAAACAACAATTACTACTCTGCAATATCCAAAGAAGCCCGAGAGGAGATCGATGTGGTAACCCAAAGAGTACTGATCGTCAGCGCTGCCATCAATTTGTGTATTGCCAGTTTGGCGTGGTCGGCAGAACCAGCAAAGCTGGCGGAAGCCTGCACCGGCTGTCACGGCCAGAATGGCGCCAACACAGAAGCGGACGTGCCGAATATCGGCGGCTACTCAAAGGTCTACCAGGTTTTGACTTTGGAGGCGTTCAAGAACAGCAAGCGGCCCTGCCCCGAGACGAATTACCGGACCGGCGACAAGGCGGGCACAAAGACCACCATGTGCGAGGTTGCCAAGGAACTGGACAGCAAGGATGCCGAGCAAATCGCTGAACATTTTGCCGCGCAGAAATTCGTCGTAACTCCGCAGCAATCCGATCCCGTGCTGGCCGCCAAAGGGAAGGATGTCTTCCAGAAGTCCTGCATCAAGTGTCACTCGATAGAAGGCGTAATCGCGAACGACGACGCCGGCATACTGGCGGGTCAGAAGACCGCTTACATTTCGCGCCAGATCGAGCAGTTCACCGCGGGCACCCGGCCGATGAGCTTGAAGATGAAAGCCAGATTCGAAAAGCTCGAGAAAGCGGATCTCGATGCGGTCATTCAATACCTTGCCAGCTTCAAGTAGTGATCTTCGCATTCCTGGGCATGCGGCATGACCGTCATGCATTCCATGGACAGACAGTGATCTTCAAGGTGTCTTATGTCGAGTAGAAGCTACGGATTGCAGGAACCGCCCAGCCTTGGCATCGCCGGCAAAAAACGTTACGCAATGGCGATCGACCTGAATCGGTGCACCGGCTGCGGCGCCTGCA
>CAIYDK010000390.1 GCA_903924955.1 uncultured beta proteobacterium
CACGGTCTGAACTAGGGTATGGGCCTGATTTTGTGGGCTGACTATCGTCGCTACAGTAGTACCCATCATTCTCTGGTGTGATTCTCATTTTTTGCGATTCCACGGCTTGCAACTTGGGAGGGAATTCCTGTGCAGCAACTCATAGCGCCATTTCAGACCTCACTGGAGTCGCTGGATCGGGTTCGGGCCAATGCGCTGTTTGCGCAAGCGCTGGAAACGCTGACTCCGATTCAGGCGGTGGAACAACTGGTGGTTCCCGCTCTAGAACAGATTGGCGCTGCGTGGCACCGCGGCCAATTGGCGCTGTCTCAGGTGTATATGAGCGGGCGCTTCTGCGAAACCCTGGTGGAAAGCGTACTTCCTCCCAGCGATCCGGATCGAAAACATCAACCTCGCTCTGCGATCGTGGTACTCAGCGACTATCACGACCTGGGAAAGCGGATTGTCTACTCGGTCATGCGCGCCAGCGGGTTCGAATTGTTCGACTATGGACGGCTTGATGTCGATCAACTGGTTGAGAGAACCCTTGCCGACAAGATCCGGGTGCTGATGATATCCGTGCTGATTTTGCCGTCCGCACTGAAAGTCAAACAGGTGTGCGACCGCCTCAAAGAGAGCGGCGTCGATGTCAAAGTGGTGGTCGGAGGTGCCCCTTTCCTTTTCGATGCGCAACTCTGGAAGGAAGTCGGTGCCGACGCGATGGGCAGCAGTGCCTCTGAGGCGGTTGCGATCGTCAATCGCCTGATGGGAGACATGCAGTGAACGACCGTACCGTGAACAGCATGACCTCGATGCAGCGCACCCTCACCACGCTGGGCCACCAGGAGCCGGATCGTGTGCCGCGGTTCTTGCTTACCACTCTGCACGGTGCAAAAGAGCTGGATTTGTCGATCCAGGACTACTTTTCTCGCTCCGAGAATGTCATCGAAGGTCAGATGCGGCTTCACCACAAATACCGCAGCGATTGTCTTTATCCATTCTTCTATGCATCGATAGAAACAGAAGCCTGGGGCGGGGACACCATCTACCTGCCCGATGGCCCTCCGCTGTGTGGCGCCCCCGTCATCCGCAAGGCCGAAGACATTGACAGCCTGGTATCGCCCTGCGTGCTGGAATCCGCCAGCCTCAACAGAGTGCTCCAGACCATTGCCGCCCTGAAGGCCCGTGTCGGTGACACGGTTCCCATCATCGGCGTGGCCATCTCACCGTTTTCCCTGCCCGTGATGCAGATGGGCTTTCATGCCTATATCGAGTTGCTATATGAACAACCGCTGCGCTTCCAACGCCTGATGGAGTTGAATGAAACATTCACAGTGTCTTGGGCCAATGCGCAGTTGGCCGCAGGCGCCACCGCCATCTGCTACTTTGACCCTGTCTCCTCACCAACCAACATTCCGCGCGATATGTACTTGCGCACCGGCCAGCAAGTCGCCAAGCGCACCATTGCGCAAATCAAAGGGCCTACTGCCACCCATATGGCATCGGGCCGCGGGCTGCCCATTCTTTTGGACATCGCCGAAACCGGAACAGCCGCTGTGGGTGTCAGTGCGCTGGAAGATCTGGCAAAACTCAAACGCGCC
>CAIYDK010000391.1 GCA_903924955.1 uncultured beta proteobacterium
GCGATTGAGTCCTACACCATCATCACCGGCCTGGTGGCGCAAATTGCAGAAATGCTCAAACTCAGCAACCAGATGCCACCGATGGGCAACACACTGGTTTCCAACGTGCCAGGCCCCAAGGAACACCTGTACATCAGGGGGGCCCGCATGGAAGAAATGCACCCCATCAGCACCCTGCCTCCGAGCAACCTACTGAACATTACGCTGTTCAGTTACGCCGGCGACTTATTCTTTGGACTGATTGCCACCGACGAACTGCCCAACCTGGAGCGCTTGGCAGACTACGTCACAGAAGCCTTTGCGGAGCTGGAAAGCTCTGTCCGCGACACGCACGCCTGACTAAGGCAAGTTGCCGCCGGGCCGCCCCAAGGCAACTTAGCCGCCATTTGGGGGCAGCGCAGTACGCGAAGCGACAAGCGTGGGGGCTATCAAGTTACACACCAGGGAGCGGCATTGTGTGCCAGCGCCATCCACAGCGCCCAACCGGAACTCGTGGCCAAAGCGGCACCCGCCAGACGCACACCCCATTGACCGCTTCCCAAGCGACCCGGTGAGCCGTTCAAGCGCAAGAAGAGCCAGGGGCCAATTACCATGGTGACACTGGTGCCCACGGCAAACAAAGCCATCACCATGGCGCCACCGATCGGGTTGCCGGCAAGCGCGGCCACCAGCAATGCCGAATACAGCAGTCCACAGGGCAGCAATGCCCATAGAACCCCCAAGACCAGTGGAGCACCGCGGCCTTGATTAGCCGCAAAAGAACGCGTGCGGGCCCAAACTTTGCGCGCTGTGCTCTCAAGCCAAACGGGCTGTCGCGCCTGCAACATCAACATCAAGCCCAGTACCAGCGCCGCCACGTGAAAGAGCGACCATACCGGGCGCAGCGCCGCCGATTGCACAGTCAACCAACCCAAGCCCTGCAAAGACGCTGCCGCCAAGCCGCCCAAGGCCGAATACCCGACGACACGCCCGAGTTGAAATATCAGTAGTGCGGAGTGTTTGTGTGGCCCCGCAGCCTGGCTGATGCCTGCACACGCAGCCCCACACATGGCAACGCAGTGCGGCCCCCCCACCAGACCCATGAGCAGCGCGGTCAGCGCCAGAGAAGATTGCATCGGATGATGCTAAATGATCTTGGAAAACCGTGCCCGTGTACGGTCGGTCTGCAAATAGCGATCAAACACCATGGCCACGGCACGCACAAAGAACCAGCCCTGTGCCGTGACCTGGATGCCGTTTTCGTCAACCACCACGAGACCCTGCTCAAACAGGGGTTGCATAGCCTCGATCTCTTTCGCAAAATACGTTCGACAATCCACCAGATAGGCCAGATTGATCGACTCAAACTGCACCTGACCCTGGCACATCAACCCCATGATCACGGCCCGGCGGACCAAATCGTCGCGCGAAAGTGCCAATCCGCGCACCACGGGCAACTGTCCTTGGTCCAGCAGGTCACAGTACTCTTCCATGGTCTTGGCGTTCTGACTATAAGTCGCGCCAATCCGGCCGATGGAGGAAACGCCCAGTCCGATCAAATCACAGTCGGGCTGGGTGCTGTAACCCTGAAAATTCCGGTGCAGCCTGCCCTGACGCTTGGCAGTGGCGAGCGCATCGTCGGGCAATGCAAAGTGGTCCATGCCGACATACACATAACCCGCCGAACGCAAGGCCGTCAACGAACGCGATAGCATGTCCACCTTCGCAGCACCGTTCGGCAGCGCAGTTGCGTCAATGCGCCGCTGCGGTTTGAAGCGATCAGGCAAATGCGCGTAGGCGTACAAGGCAATACGGTCCGGGCGCAAAGCATTAATCTGTGCCAACGTGCGGTCAAATGACTCAGAACTTTGACGTGGCAGCCCATAGATCAGGTCGACATTAATAGACTCAAAGCCTCGGACTCGGGCCGCCTCAACCAACCTGAACACCTGCTCTACAGGCTGCACCCGATGTACCGCTTTTTGCACGGCTGTATCAAAGTCCTGCACACCAAAGCTAAGGCGGTTGAACCCCAGCCGTGCCAACGTATCCAGCCGCGCTACGTCCACTGTTCTGGGGTCAATTTCGATCGAATATTCACCGAGAGCAGCAAATTGGAAGCTGCGCCGCAACATGGCCATCAACTCGCCCAACTCATCGTCGCTCAGAAAGGTGGGGCTACCCCCGCCCAGGTGCAACTGGCTGATGGGTTGTCCCATGCCAATTTGCCGTGTGTGCAAATCCACTTCGCGCGCCAGATAGCGCAAATAGGGTGTAGCACGGTCATGGTGCTTGGTAATGATCTTGTTACAAGCACAGTAGTAACACAGGGATTCGCAAAACGGGATGTGCACGTAAATCGACAGCGGCAGGGATCCAGCCGCCACACCACTGCGCCGCTGGCCCAGCGCCTGCACGTAATCGTCCGTTGTGAATGCTTCTACAAAACGATCCGCCGTCGGAAACGAGGTGTAGCGCGGCCCCGGCACGTCAAAGCGGCGCAACAAATCATCGGACACGGTATCAGCTGCAACATTCATGGAAACTCCGGGCGAACGGGCCCGACTTTGCAGTAAATTGATTGCAATTAAATTGATATGAATCAAGGACGATGAAAGTAGTTAAACTGTGGGCCATACGACCATCAGCGCACACCATGCTTGACCACGATCCATCACCCACCACTTGCCCTAACGGCCACTCGCACCATGCGATCAAAGCCGAATCAAAAGTGATTGGTATTGCAGCGCAGTCCATTAAAGTGGCTTGCTCCAATTGCAATCTGCGCGAACTTTGCATGCCCATGGGACTCACCTCGGCTGAACTGGACCGCATTGAAGACGTAGTCGCAAGTCGGCGCAAGATCAAACGGGGCACCATGCTGTTTAGAAATGGTGACAAATTCACCAGCCTGTACGCCATTCGTACCGGGTTTTTCAAGACCTGCGTTGCCTCTGAGGATGGACGGGATCAGGTAACCGGTTTTCAAATGGCCGGCGAGGTGATCGGATTGGACGGCATTGTCAATGACAACCACACCTGCGATGCAGTAGCACTGGAAGACGCTGAAGTTTGTGTCATGCCCTTTGACCGCATTGAAGAGCTGTCCCGCGAGGTTAACGCACTGCAGCGTCATGTTCACAAGATCATGAGCCGGGAAATCGTGCGTGAAAATGGGGTCATGCTGCTGCTGGGCAGTATGCGCGCAGAAGAACGGCTGGCAGCCTTTCTTCTGAATCTGGTGCAGCGCCTGCACGCACGCGGGTTCTCACAATCAGAAGTGGTTTTGCGAATGACCCGCGAAGAAATCGGAAGCTACCTGGGACTCAAACTGGAAACGGTTAGCCGCACGTTCTCGAAATTTGTTGACGATGGCATGATTGAAGTCAAACAACGCCATGTCCGTATTTTGAACCCGGACGCACTACACGAAATCGTCAACGCCAAATCAGGCCTGTAGCCGCGACTTCTCTACGGCACAACTAAGAGGTCAGCAAGCGCCTTGTTTAGGGCAACCGTTCGGACGCTCTGTGGGTTGCAATGGGCAGCGATTGACTTCAAATGGGGACATGGCCAGCAAGGTGGTCAAGCC
>CAIYDK010000392.1 GCA_903924955.1 uncultured beta proteobacterium
GAGGCCGGGCGTATAGCAGAAGAAGGTGACCATGCCGCCCTGCTGGCACGCGACGGCTGGTATGCAGCGCAGTGGCGCTACCAGCAACTGGAGGCGAGCCTCGATGCAGACTGAACCCGCAGCGCAGCCGCGCAATACCCGCCGGGCGATTGGTCTGTTGCTGCACGCCGCCGCCAGCGAGCACCATCACGTCTGGAAGGGCTGCCTCTGGCTGGTCGTGGCAGCGCTACTTGAAGCGGCGGGTCCCCTGATGGGCAAGTATTTTATCGACCATACGCTGATTCCGCGGCACTTCGATTTGCCGGTGGTGCTGGCGCTGCTGGGCGGCATGTTGGGGGCAGGGGCCGTGGCCAGCGTCATCCGATATACGCAGTTGACCCGCCTGGCGGGTGTGGCAATGCGTTCGGTGCGCCGACTTCGCGAAGAAGTTTATGGCCACGTGCTGCGGCTACCAATGGCGTTTTTTGACAAGGCCATTACCGGGCAACTGGTGAGCCGCGTCACCAACGACACCGAGCAGGTGAAGAGCCTGTACGTGCAGGTGCTGTTTGTCATGCTCGACAGCAGCATTGTGGTGCTGGGCGCCCTGGGCGCCATGGCCTGGCTGGACTGGCGCCTGATGCTCATCGTGCTCACGCTGTTGCCGGCGGTGGTGGTCATTGTCTGGTTTTACCAGCGTTGGAGCGCACCGGCTGTGGCGCGTGCACGCCAGAAACGCAGTGACATCAATGCCCAGATGTCGGAGTCCATTGCCGGCATGGCGGTACTACAGGCCAGTAATGCGCAGCAACGCTTTCGCAACCGGTTTGACACCACCAACGGACAGCACCTCAGCGCCCGCATGGCCGAGATGCGGGTCAACGCCTGGCTGCTGCGCCCCATGCTGGACTTGATCAATGTGGTGTTGCTGGTGGTCGTCATCCACAGCTTTGGCCAGCGCTCGCTGAGTGGGCTGGAAGTGGGGGTTCTGTACGCCTTTGTCAGCTACATCGGGCGGGTGGTCGACCCGCTGATTCAGATCACCCTGCAGTTTGGCCAGTTGCAGCAGGCTGTGGTGGCCGCCGCGCGGGTGAATGCGCTGTTGCAGGAGAGCCGCCCGGCCGCTGTGGCCGGGCCCGAGCGCATCGGCTTTGGTGAAATTCACATCGAGCAGCTGCGCTTTGGCTACGACCCGGCCACCGTGGTGTTGCATGACCTGTCACTGCATATTCCGGCCGGGGGTTTTTATGGGCTGGTCGGCCATACCGGCAGCGGCAAGTCCACGTTGCTGTCTTTGCTGCTGCGCTTTTACCAGGCACAGTCCGGGCGCATCACGCTGGATGGCGTGGAATTGTCACGCTTTAGCGACGCGCACTTCCGCGCCGATGTGGGCCTGGTGCCGCAAGACCCATTTTTGCTGGCCAGCAGCGTGCGCGACAACATCGCCATGGGGCGCGAGCTGAGTCAGGCACAGGTCGAGACCGCCGCCCGCGCCGCCCACTGCCACGACTTCATCATGCAGCTGGAGCAGGGCTACGACACGTTGCTGGGCGAGGGTGGCGCACGCCTGTCGGTCGGGCAAAAGCAACTGATTGCGATTGCGCGGGCATTGGCCGGGCAACCGCGCATTCTGTTTCTGGACGAGGCCACCGCCCACATTGATTCAGAGACCGAGCAGATCGTGCAAATGGCCCTGTCCGAACTGCGCGGACGCGTGACCGTCGTGGCCATCGCGCACCGCCTGTCGACCATCCGCGCGGCTGATTGCATTGTGGTACTCAACCACGGGCGCATTCACGAGCAGGGCACCCACGATGCGTTGATGGCGATGGACCAGGGCATTTATCAGCGCCTTTATTTGTTGCAGCAGCTGGGCGAGTAGCGCGTGGGGCTTGCCCCAAAACCTTGCCGCGTAGCCCGCGCAACTGCAAATCCTGGCTAAAAAACCGATTTTTTTAAGAAATCAGAGCATAAAATCAAAATTATTCTCGCTTATTTGCTGAAAGATGACTATATTCAACAAAATTCAACATATTATCGAATATGAGCAATCGCACCATCCAGCAACATGACGAATTGGCCACCGAGGTCCGCCCGCCCAGCGTGGCGCCGCTAAAGGTGCTGGTGGTGGAGGACGATGCCGCCATGTTGCGCCTCTACCAGACGGTTCTGCCTGCATGGCCCATTTTGCTGGACGTTGCCTTTGTGAACAACGGAATTGATGCCATGTTCAAGATGCGTCGCATGCAACCCGACCTGCTGGTGTTGGACTTGAACATTCCGGGAATTAATGGTTTGAAAATTCTCAAAGAAACCATTTGGCAAGCCGGGGTCACCACCGTGGTGGTCTCCGGACTGGACGAGGACCGAATTCACGATCTGGGTGGCATTCCTTCTGGCGTTGAGGTGTTACCAAAGCCTGTGCCATTTGCACGACTCCTGGCAATTGCCCAACGGGTCAGCGAGGCCAAAGCAGATGCAATGCAGCAGGTGAGCACATGAATCTGGGACTGGACATGAAGCTGCAGGAGGACCTCGCCGAAGGGGTCATTCACCTCAGCCCAGACGGCCAGGTTACTGACTTCAACCGCGCCGCCGTGCCGTGGATCAAGTACGCAATCGTTGCAAGAAACCTGCTGCGCGTGCAAATAGAAGAGATCGACCGCGGCACACGCAAGGCCCCTGTGCAAATTCAACTGCCCGACACCGCAGATCAGGCACTACACAATTACACAATCCATTTGTGTACGGCGGGGCCAAAGGGTTATGCCCTGTTCATTTCAAGCAAAAGCACGCTGGCAGAGCTCACGACCCAAGCAGCAAACGACAACGATTTCTTCAGACTTCTGGGGTCACAAACCCGCCATGAACTCACCCTTTTAAGGGAAAAGCTTTCCGATGCCGGTCACGACGGTGCAGCCGTCGCGGGCAGTCTGGCTGAGCAATCAGACCGTTTGAGCCGCCTGTTGATTGCGTTTGACCAACTTTCACGTCTGCACCAGGCTGATGCCTTTCAGTCCGGTGAGCGGTTGTCACTGTGGCGTTTGGTCAAACAACTGATAGACGAAACGCCGCGCGAACCGTGCAGCTTTTTCATCACCCCCAAGCTGGAGAGCAAGAGCGAGGCGGAAAGCGTTATCTATGGCGACGCTACCTGGCTTGAAACCAGCATACGCACCCTCATGACCGCCATTGCCGAGTCGGCGCCGGCGCATAGCAAGGTTGAAATGCGGCTCAGTCTCAGCGGCGGCTACATCGTGCTGAGCAGTCACTTTGTCACCTCGTCTGGTGGGGAGTCGCTGGCTCCTCAGGCGGGGGGGGCGCCGGGTGACCCAGCGCTGCGACTCGACACCGATATTGGTCGCCAAATCTGCCACCGGGTGGTTGAAATGCACGGAGGGCAACTGGTTGTTACAGAAACAGATCGCGCGAAAGACGGCGTGCCAGGCATCGAGTCTTTCTCGGCCTCGTTTGCACTGAGCGCACCATCCCGTGCGGGTGGTTCGGCCGCCTGTGTCGTCTGTCCAATGGCCATGCAGATGGAAAAATACGCCAAGGACCTGGCGTTTCTGCTGACCCGTCAACCCGTGCTGGCGAAAACCTCGCCACAAGAATTGCAAATGCTTTCAAGGCTTCTGTCGCCATCTGTGCCGGTCGGTACGGATGCGAGTGGGGCCCGACAAAAGGTATGAGGGAACGCCGTGAACAAAAAAATTCTCATCGTTGACGATCAGGCTGAAATTCGAAAGTTGCTCACCCTGACCCTGGGTGAAGACTACGAAGTGATCACCGCGTCGGATGGCACCAGTGCACTGGAGGCGGTGCGCCTGCATCAACCCCAGGCGGTTCTGCTGGACGTCATGATGCCGGGTCAGATAGACGGCTTGCAGGTGCTTTCAACCATCAAGACCACGCCAATCAGCAAGAACACCCTTGTTGCAATGGTCACCGCGCGTGGCCTTGCCACCGACTATCGGTTAGCCGTTGAACTGGGTGCAGACGCCTATTTCATCAAACCCTTTAGCCCACTTCAACTGGTGAACTGGTTGCAGGAGAAATTGAAATGAACTCCATAGATTGCCAACTGGAGCAATACGCGAAAGACTTTCAGGTGCTGGTCGGCTTGCACCGTGATCTGGAGCAGCGGTACGACAGCCTGAGTACGTCGCACCGACAACTGGCCGGGGCCGGCGAGGTTTTGCGCAGCATGAGCCCCAGGTCTCAGGTTTTGTGCATTGTGACCAACCTGCAGGGTGACATATTGCAGGCAACCGATCGGGCTCGGGCAACCTTTGAGCAGCCTGGAAAGAAGATGACGAACATTCAATCCGTTGTCTCGAAGTTTCACGCGTCGCGAATGAAGACCGTGTTTGAAAGCCTGCAAACCAGGCAAAACCAGACTCCAACCCAACTGGAAGAGGTTTTGCTGAACCCCGGAAATGATGTTCTGAACGGGCACATCTATATCGCGAGTCCGCTTGCCACATTGGACGGCGGGTCGGGCAATGTGTACTGGCTCATTCAGGAGCTCAATAAGCGCGAGCAAAGCGAAATAGCCAGTGACCCCCAGCGCGTGCGCACCAGTGCCCGGCGCATCGGTGCCGTTGCGTTTGATATCGACGGTAGCGTTGTGGCAACTGACGTTGGGTTGCGGGACATGGTGGGCTCCGGTGGCGCAAACATGGGAGACATCAAGCTATCCATGTTCCATATTTCTGAAAATGCCAACGCCGCGAGCGGCATGGACGTGCTGAGCGAAGTGCGCCAAACCGGGCAATGGCAGGGCGAGATCAGCAGCATTGCGTCCCACAGGCTTGCATTTCGCCAGTGGATGACGGTGTCGACCATTCAGGACGCCGGTGGACAGGTTGTTGCCTATGCCGCCCAGCTCGTTGACCGGGAAAAGATGTTGATGGCTGAACGTTTTTTGCTCGATGCGCACTACCACGATGCTGTGACCGGTCTGCCCAACCGGAAATATTTCAAAGAGCAGGTAGCCAAAAGAATTGCCAATGCCAGGCAAACAGGTCAACACGTTGCGTTGCTGTCCATCATGCTGGACCGCCGACAGTGGATACACGACACCCATGACACGGCAGTCAGTGATGCTGTTATCAAACAAATGGGGGAGCGGCTCCTCACTCTGGCCCGTGGCTGCGACCTACTCGCACGCGCGGACGAGGACCAGTTCCTGCTGCTCCTTGCAGGCCCGCACAATGACGCTGAACTCGCGATCATCGCCACCCAGATGATCAAAGCGTTGTCCGAGCCGGTGACGATCCAGCATCAAGTCCTGCAAATTGGCGGCAGTATTGGCTGTGCCATGTTTCCGCAGGATGGCTCTGATTTGCCGACCCTGATAAAGAATGCTGAAAGCACCATGCGACTGGCCCGAAAAGCGGGTGGAAATCGCTTCGGGCTGTTCAAGCACAGCGCTCACCCAAGTCGCGCAGCGCCGTCACCGCCGCCGTCTGCCCCCACTGAAAGAGGCGTTCTGGATCAATGTGACATACCCACCATCAACATGGAGCTCAGGGCGTGACGTCTAGCGTCGCACCCCAAACAAAATGAAAAAAATTCTGATAGTCGATGACAACGCCGACGTGCGTCGCCTGATTCGCATTGCATTGGGCAAAACATTCGCCATATTCGAGGCCGAGGATGGCGTCAGCGGCCTGCAAAAAGCGCGTGACCTCTACCCCGATCTGATTGTCCTGGACATCATGATGCCGGGAAAGATGGACGGTCTTCAGGTGCTCGATGCCATCCGCGCCGATCCAGGGCTCAAGGTCATCAGAGTCGTTCTGGTCACCGCAAAGGGTCAGGTGGGTGATGCTGAAATTGGCATGCAACACGGTGCCGATGCTTACTTTGTCAAGCCTTTTAGCCCATTGCAATTGACAGCCTTTATACGGGAGACGGTTGACAAAGGAGTCATGCATGTCTGACACCATGAAACCTGCAGTCACGCCCGCTGCTACCCGGTGCGAATCCCTCGAGACGCGCTATGAGCGACTGCGCTATGCCTATGGCAATCTGATCGAAAGTTATGAGGAGCTGGCTGAGCATTTGCACGAGATGCACGACATTCATATCGTCACCGACGGTACCGGCGTTGTATTGCAGGTCAATTCTGCGGGGGCCCTACTTTCGCCGGCAAGGCGCCTGATAGGAACCAAATTGAGCGACTGGATCGTGAGAAGCCACCGCAGTCAGTTTTTGACATTGCTGGCAGACATTTCCAAAGCCAACTGGACAAGCCGCGGCAAGACGTGGAATATGCGCGTGCAGCGCGATACACCCGATGCCCTGCAGATCGACATCCTGTTGCAAGCCCTTCCGGTCGTCAATGACGGGGAGGTCAGCGTCGTCCACTGGGTGCTGCGCCCGGTGAAGCAGGAGGTCGATGCCTCATTCCAGTTACCGCGACCGCTGGTTGAGTTTGAACATGCCACCGAATGTGGTTTGAGGACGGATCCGAACGGCGTCATCCGGGCCGTCAATGCGGCCTTCGTACGCACCACGGGTTACACCGCGGAGGATGCCATCGGAAAGACACCGCGCATCCTCAACTCGGGCTTGCAGGATGAAGCCTTTTACAAGGATTTATGGGGGGACTTACTGAACACTGGCCGCTGGCAGGGGTTGCTCTTCAATCGCAAGAAGAGCGGAGAAATCTACTGCGAGTGGCTCACCATCCATGCCGAAATTGACCCGGCTGGAAATCGGACCGGCTACACCGCGGTTTTCTTTGACCTGGGAGTGGCAGTCTCCAAGAAACAGCAGTTGCTTGACAAGTCATTGCCACCCAACGTGTACCGCACGCAAGCGGCCGAAGTCACTCCGGCGCAAATTGAGGCACCGTGATGGACAACCCTCCTCAGCCACCCTCTGCCCCGGGCCAAGACGGCAAAGCAGCTAGCCTGGTTACTGAACTCAATAACATGCGTGACGCGCTGGTTCGCCTTTCACTACTGATGCGCGACTACCTGTGTGAACTGGATTCGACACAGCGCGATCAGGTGATATCCGAGGCCCATCAGGCCATTGAACGCGCCAAAAGGCTGGCATGCCAGCAGCCCCGAAGGCATTGAGATGGATAGGCCTGCAACATTGACCAAACGAATAGCAACCGTTCTCGCCATCGACGATACGCCGGCAAACCTGATGGCGCTGGGGGCTGCGCTGGGGAACGACTTCGACCTGCAGGTAGCAACCTCCGGGGAGGCCGGACTGGCGCTGGCTGACCAACTGGCGCCGGATCTGATCTTGCTCGACGTGATGATGCCCGACATGGACGGATATGAAACTTTTCGCAGGCTCTCGGCAGAACCCCGGTTGAAGGCCATTCCGGTGATTTTTCTGACCGCCCTGCACGGCTTCGAGTCAGAAAGCTTTGGTCTGGCGCTGGGCGCGGCTGACTACATTACCAAACCCATCAACGTAGAGATCACGCGGCAACGAATTTGCAATTTGCTGGAGCGTGAGCACCTGCGTCGCCAGATTGAGTGCCAGCGCGATCAACTGGAGCACACCGTCAGTCAGCGCACGGCGCAATTACAGGACCGCATGCAAGAGCTCCAGGCCATTTTTACGCTGTCCCCTGATGGCTTTGTGTCGTTCGATCAAGATCGGCGGGTTAGCCAGGTGTCACCCACCTTTTCCCGACTGACCGGCCTTACGGCCGCCGACATGACCGGTCTGGAAGAAGTCGCCTTTGCCGCTACGCTGGCGGATTTGTGCATTTTCAAGGCGCGATACCGCGGGGCCAACGCGATGATGGGGGTGCTACAACAGGATGCAGGGCCTGGGATGAGTGTGAATTGGGAGACCATTGAACTCAAGGTTCCAGAGGGCCGGGTGCTCGAGGTTGCATTGCGCCAGTGCAATTCCTCCACGGTGTCGCACATCCTTTATGTGCGCGATGTGACGCGTGAGGTCGAAGTCGACCGTATGAAGACCCAGTTCCTGGAAATGGCTGCACATGAGTTGCGCACACCGTTGACCAGTGTGCTGGGCTACACAGAGGTGCTGCTGTCACAGGACTTGGATGCACCAGAGCATCGGGAGGTATTGGGCATCATCCACCAGCAGGCCGAACATGTCACTTCTATCGTCAACGAGCTGCTGGATCTGGTGCGAATCGATTCGCGCCGCGGGCAAGATTTTGTGGTCGAACCCGTGGCGCTAACGGCACTGGTAGAAGAGGTCGCAATGGCTTACAAACCGGGGCCCAATCGCCAAGCACCGGTGGTGACCGCGAGTAGACAACCGTTGCGGGTCACGGCAGACCGCAGAAAGCTGGCACAAGTGCTTGGCAACCTGATCTCCAACGCCTACAAATACTCGCCCGATGGCGGCGAGGTTCGCATTGGCTACCGGATGGCCCAGCGCGAGGGCGTGTCATGGTGTGGCGTAGAAGTGCGCGACCAGGGCCTTGGCATGACGCAAGAAGAGCTGGCGCGCTGCTTTGAGCGCTTCTACCGCGCCGATACCTCGGGCAAGATTCCCGGCACCGGGCTGGGGCTGTGTATCGTCAAGGAAATCATGGACCTGCACGGCGGGCGCATCGACATCCAGAGCACCCCCGGCGAAGGCACCACGGCCACGGTCTGGCTGGCTGCATGCACGGAGCCTGAATGTCTGATCGTAAACACGTTGTAGCCCTCGTCAATATTGCGTACGCAGCTATAAAAAACAGAGCAATTTCAAGCCTGCTGCTTTGCGCCTGGTTCTTGCTGGCGGGCCAGGCGCTTGCCGCCCAGAGTGTGCTCGACGTCACGCAGGTGGGCCGCGAAGCGGTTTCGCTGACGCACTACTTTGCAGTTCTCGACGATCCCAGCGCCGCCCTGACGCTGTCCGATGTAAGCAAGCCCGAGTTCGCAGGGCGTTTTACCACCGGTCAGGCACCGGGCACGTCTTTGGGTTTTTCTTTTACCCGTTCGGCCATCTGGCTGCGCCTGCATCTGAAGAATCCCAGCAACGAACCCGTCGAGCGTGTGCTGGAAATTGCCTACGCGCTGCTGTCCGATGTCGACCTCTACCAATCCACCGGCGCAGGTTTTCAACGCATTGAGGCGGGTTATTCACGCCCCTACCCGGCGCAGGCGCTGCCGAGCCGGTTTATCGCGATACCGGTTTCCGTGCCGGGCGGGGCCGATCTGCAGATGTACCTTCGTGTGCAGACGCCCAACTCCTTGAATATTCCGGGCAAGTTGTGGTCGCCCGCAGCCTTTCACGCGCACGAGCCGGATGAATATGCGCTACAAGCCTTGTACTTTGGCATCGTGCTGGCGCTGGTTTTTTACAATTTTTTGCTCTTTATTGCGCTGCGCGACGCCAATTACCTGCTCTACGTCATCTGCTCCTCTGCAGTGGCAGTCGGTTTGGCAACTTTTACCGGCATGGGCGGCACATTCGTCTGGGGCTTTGCACCGTACTGGACAAAAATAGGTGTCAATGTGCCCACTGCGATCGCGTCAGTGGCCTTGTTGGTTCTTGCCCGGCGCCTGATGACCACCCGCCAGTTGGTGCCACGGCTGGATTCGTGGCTTAAAGGCTTCATTGTGGCTAACGCCGCTTTTGCCTTTCTGCTGACTTTTTGGTTTCAGGAATTCAATCCGTTCTTTATCGTCCTGAGTCTGTTTACCGCATTGCTGATATCGGTCACCGGTTTCGTCTGTGCCACGAAGCGCCAGCGCAGCGCCTACTACTTTATTGCCGCTTTTACTGTGCTGCTGCTGGCCAACGTGTTGACGCATCTGCGCAATCTGGGGCTGGCATCGACCAACTTTTTCACCCATGATGGCCTGCAGGTTGGCTCGGTGCTGGAAATGCTGCTGCTGTCGCTGGCCCTGGCGGACCGGTTTAACCTGATGCGCCGTGAAAAGTTCGCGGCACAATCACAGGTGCTGCAAGTGCAGGGCGAACTGGTTGAAAAGCTCAAAGAGTCCGAGAGTTTGCTGGAAACCCGGGTGGTGGAGCGCACCGCGCAGCTGCAGGCCAACCTGGCGACATTGCGGTTGCACGATGAGGCACTGAACCAGATCTCCCAGGGTGTGATGATCGCCGATGCGCAGCGACGACTGACGGATGTCAACGGTGCCGCGGAAAAAATAACCGGCTATACGCACCAGGAGTTGGTGGGCAAATCCTGCAGCATTCTTCAGGGGGCGGATACGGACCCGCAGACGGTGCTGCAGATACGGGCGGCTCTAGACAGTCGGCAACCGTTTCACGGCGAAATTCTCAATTACCGCAAGGACGGCACCACGTTCTGGAATGAGCTCTCCATCGCCCCGGTGCTCAATGCCGCTGGTACTTTGATTCAGTTCGTTGGCGTGCAGCGCGACATCAGCGAGCGCAAGGCCGCGCAAGCGGAACTGGTTCTGGCGCGTGACGCCGCACACGCGGCCAACCAGGCCAAGAGCCGATTCCTGGCCACCATGAGCCACGAGATTCGTACACCGATGAATGGCATTCTGGGCATGGCGCAGGTGCTGTTGCAGCCCGGCATCGAGCCCCGAGATCGCGTGGAATATGTGCACACCATTTTGCGCTCGGGTCAGACCCTGCTGGCTCTGCTTAATGACATTCTGGATCTGTCACGGGTCGAGTCCGGGCAATTAAAAATCGAATCCGTTGTCGTGGAGCCCCGTGCACTGATTGCTGAGGTTAGTGCTCTGTTTGGTGAGCCGGCAAAAAATGCGGGCCTGACGATTCACTATAACTGGACTGGCCCTCCTGATGCGCGCTATCTCGGCGACCCGTTTCGCTTGCGGCAGATGCTTGCCAACCTGGTGGGCAATGCGCTCAAGTTCACGCGTCAGGGACGCATCAGCATCGATGTCAGCGAGACGGGCCGTAGTGAACGCGGTGCCCTGCTTGAATTTGCGGTTTGCGATACCGGAGTCGGCATCGCGCCAGATAAGCTGCCGTTGTTGTTCCAGAGTTTTTCGCAGACCGACACCTCCATAACGCGCGAATATGGTGGCAGCGGGCTGGGCCTGTCCATTGTGCGCAATCTGGCCGAACTGATGGGCGGCGGGGTGGGCGTGCACAGTGAGCCCGGGCAAGGGTCGCGTTTCTGGTTTTACGTACAACTGGCGATTGCGCCGTCAGCCACAAGATTCTCTGTGCCGATGCGCATGCGCGACGCAACCAGCCCTGCTAACGCACAAAGGCCGATGCAATTCTTGGGTCACGTATTGGTGGTCGAGGACAACCGGGTCAACCAGGCGGTCATTCAGGCGCTGATGGGTCAGCATGGCCTGAAAACTACCCTGGTATCCGATGGTCAGCAGGGCCTCGATGCGCTCACCGTGCTCCAACCCGTTGCGCCGTTTGACCTGGTTCTGATGGATTTGCAAATGCCAGTCATGGACGGTTGCACCGCAACCCAGCGGGTACGGGCCTGGGAGGCTCAAACCGGGCGAGCGCGGGTACCGGTTGTGGCCCTGACGGCGGACGCATTCGAAGAGGATCGCCAAAAGTGCCTGGCCGCGGGCATGGACGAGGTGTTGACCAAGCCCATTGCGATCGACCAGCTCCAGACCATGCTGGCTTGCTGGTTGCCGTTGCAACCATCCGCCATTGCAGACCAAGGCCCTGCGCCAGCGCGAGTCGAAAAGCCTGTGGATGTGGAGCGCATTCGGGCTATGGTGGCGGAAATGATGCCGCTACTGGCAACCAACAAGTTTGCTTCCATAGCCTGCTTCAGTCGGTTGCGGGAAGAACTGGCGGACACTGAACTGGCAGAAGTCATGGCGCAGACCGGGCGCCTATTGCAGGAGTTCCGATTCGACCTGGTTCAGCAACGATTGCGCGACATGGCGGCTGAGCAGGGATGGTAAACCAGCCAACCGTTCCCGCAACGCTTGCACGACTCATTTCACCATGGACCCTGAACCGAAATGACTTCTGAACTTCGAGGCGTGCTGTGTGCCATGGCGGAAATGCTGGACGGTCTGGGGGTCGCCATGTGCGTGTTTGACCCTCAAGACCGCTGCCAATTGTGGAACGATGCATTCTTTGCGTTTTTCCCTGAACACCAGTTCAAAATTCGCCAGGGCGAGCCCTATGCTGACAACCTGCGCCGTTTTTATGCGGGGCGGTTGAATGCCACAGAACTACCCAGGATCGATGCCTATATTCAGGCAGGTATTGAGCGCCATCAAATGCAGATGCACCCCTTTGAGTTTGAACACCGGGGCCGGCGCATTCGGGCCACCTCGCTGGCGGTTGCCGGCGTTGGCCGCGTGCGGACCTGGTGCTTTGTAGACGCGGGCCTGCCAGCGTCGGGGCACAGCACCAGCGGCACTTTCAGTGCCACATCACAACCCGCCGACTCCAGCCGCGCGATGCTTGACCGCGTCCCGGACGGGTTGATGATTTGCGGGCAGGACGGACGCATTGAGTGGGTCAATGATTCACTGGTCAAGATGTACGGTTTACCCGACCGCGCCAGCGCAGTGGGTGCCACCATGGATGCGGTGTACCGCTGCGCCTGGCAAACGCAGAACCCGCTGGAACAGAGTTTGCTGGAGGTCGGGCTCGATACGATGCAGGAGCAGCTCCGGTTTCCCGGTGCGCCCTTTGAGCTGCCCTTGCCGGGTAACCGTTACAGCCGGGTAATCACCCAGGCGGCCCGCGGACCGGAAGCCTTCTACGCCCACGTTGACATTTCCCAGATCAAGCGCCAGCAACTGCAATTGGCCAAACTCAATCACGAGCTGAGTGCCAGCACCCGCCAGGCACAGGAAGCCTCGCGCAGCAAGAGCCAATTTCTGGCCAACATGAGTCATGAGATCCGCACCCCCCTGAACGGCATTCTGGGCATGGCGCAGGTGCTGTTGATGCC
>CAIYDK010000393.1 GCA_903924955.1 uncultured beta proteobacterium
CAGCGCAGCGTAATAGCCTGCAAACTGGAACTGATGCATCCAGCGTAGTTTCAGCACAACCGTTTCGAGCGCCTGGGCCGGCGAGGCCCAGAGCAGAACGATCCCCAGCCACAGGGCCACGATGGCCTGCACAACCACCCGCATGCGCAAACCGTGCAGCAAGGACAATAAGCAGCGGCTGACTGAAATGACCCAAAGCCAACCACACCGCAACGGATAAGGAAACATTATGATTGTCGGATGTTCAATAACTGTATTGCTGGAACGAACTATCAGGGGCGGTTGTCACGGGATTTAGCCACAAGCAGGCAGCGGATTTGCCTAGACAAAAGTGACACCTCATCGCATGCAGCCATGGAAGAAACACGGGGGCAGCCATATCCTCATAGGAAAACCCTCATCCAGCCCCCGTGAAACAAGCGTGTAGTACTACTACTCTTATAGCGACAGAAAGAAGCTCAAAAGTTAATTCCACCAAAAACCGTCAATGTGTCCCTGTCACTCTGGTTGTTGTAGGTGCCGCCTGAGATCTGGTTGAGCTGTATTTCGGCAAAATACTTCTTGCCCCAGTCTGCGCGCACGGCGGTGCGCAAGGTGCGGCGGCCTTCGAGGAAGGAGCCGTCATACGAGTAACCGTTCACGTCCTGTGCGAAGAAAATCGATGGAGTGATGTTGGCACCGAGGGCAGGTGCGACATACGTGGCGGCCACGCGCAAGCGGTAGCCCCAAGAACTGGACGTCACAAAGCCGGTCTGCGCACATTGCAATTTTGCGATGGTGGTGTCCGTGCAAGGCAAAGTGTTCACCTGAGCTAGCCCGAAGTCGTCAGAACGACCATAACGCAGAGTGCCCGCATCGGGCAAACCGGCGACATTGCTAAAGCCCACCTCACCCGTCAACACAACGCGTTCTGCACCCAACTGTTTCGAAAAAATCTGGGTCGCGCCTAAGCTGAGGTTGGTTACAGCAAACCGGTCAAAGCCGTCAAACGTGCCGCCTGCGGGGATAGCGACAGTGCCTTTGGCCAGATTGAGAGCCGATGTAGGCGAGCGCTGCAAGAATGCCGCAATCAGGTCCGATGCGTTCAGGTTGATGGCCTGGTTGGGCCGGTAAGCCAACTCACCAAATAGCTGTGTGCCCGGTGCCGGTTTGGACTCGAAGCTGGCCGCAAACACCTGCATGTTCTCCGGGTACAAGATGGCGTATTGCAGGCCATTGGGGTCTGTCAGACGCGAAAAGCTGGCCGGAGTGCCGGTGCCCAGCGCCCCATAGCCACTGGCCACGTTCGGGTTGGTCACCCGAATGCTGGGCGCACGGCTATGGTAGTTCACGGCAAACAGACGGAAGTCGGTGTTCATGTCTTCCGGTGTCAGGCGCCATGACAACCCAGCCTGCCCGCTGTCGCTGGCATTTACGTCAGCCGCCCGGTGGGCATAGCGGCCAGTGGCCAGAGCGACCGGGTCCGCGGCCGTTGGCAGCACCGACACGTAGTTGCAGCCAACCGGCGCGTAGTTTACCGCCGAGTTAAACGTCCCGCAGCCCGGCAACACCATGCTGCGCGATTCAAGTTGCAAGAAACCCTCCACACCCCACGCCTTGTTGTTTTGCAAATTGGCGTAAATCATGCCGACTGGCAGCCTGCTTTCTTCCGGCAATGCGCCGGGGCGCAGGGCGCCGGGTACGTCCAGCGGATTGATCACGTTGATGCCGCCACCAACAAAGCGTGCACTGCCCCAGTTCAGAAACTGGCGACCGACCTTGATGGCCAAGGGTGCGGATGCGCCCACATTGAATTCGCCAAATACATAGGCATCCACAATTTGGGCATTGGAAAACTTGGCTTCGGCGTGGAAGCCGTCGTCACTCAGCGGTGCATCGGCCTTGTAGCCGTTGGCGAAGTTGCCATAAGGGCGCAGATCGTCGGTTAGTGCGAAGTCGCGCCAGGCCTTTGCGCGGACAAATACGCCAAAGTTGTCTTTCTTGAGTTCAAAGTCGGCCGAGCCTTTGAGCACGGAGGAGACGCGGCTGTCCTTGCGAAAATTCAGGTCGCTCGATCCAGCATTGCCACCAAGTTGACCGGCCGGTGCGCCGGGTACGCGGGCAGATGACAACGGGCCGAGCAAGCCTGCGTCCGGGTCTTCGGTGCGGTAGGTTGTGCCATAGGTTACGGTGGCGTTGACTTTGGCTTGCACGCCGTTGTCCAATGTAAATTCAACGGCGTTGACAGGCATGGAGACTGCTGCCAGGCTTACTGCGCAGGCGCAGAAAACCATGCTTCTTGCCATTGTTGGACTGGTTGATTGGGGAGTGAC
>CAIYDK010000394.1 GCA_903924955.1 uncultured beta proteobacterium
CACCAATGTGTTTGTCCGCCTCATTGACGGACAAAGCAGCACCTATGGTGACACTCCGACCCAGCAATACGGGATATACGACGCCACCAGCGGCGGCAGCCGTGTGAGCATCACACCAACCGGCGGCTCGATCGGTTGGAATACTCCCATCACTGCGCAAACCGATGCGGGCATCTATTCGCTGGCCTACAGCGGCAGTTTCACGCTGACGGGTTATTCCATCAAGGCTGGCGATGCGGTTAACTGGACGGTGAATCCCAGGCCGGTGACCATCACATTTAGCAAAACTTACGATGGAACGCCGCAGTTCAGTCGCCTCTTTAGCAACGGCGACTTGATCACTGGCTTGGTCAACAACAATATGCTTGGTATCAACGGCAACGTGAGCAGCGCCAATGCTGGCACCTATAACAGCTTGGGCAACTTGACCTTGACCAACTCTAATTACACGCTCGGCAGTGTCACAGCTACCATTTCGTCCAAGCCTGTTAGCGCAACCGCATCCAAAATCTATGATGGGTCCAATGCATTTGCGGCTAGCAGTTTTATGTTCTCCGGCGTTATTGCGGGTGAGTCGGTCAGCCTCACCGGCAGCGCCACCACCAGCAGCGCCAACGCAGGCACCTACAACAACTTGAGTAACGCAGCCCTGAGCAGCGGCAACTACACCTTCGCCGGCGGCACGCTGTCGGCCACTATCGCCCCAAAGTCGCTGGACATTTCGGTTGTCAAGGTCTTTGACACAACCCCGAATTTTTCGACAGGATTCAAGATCACCGGCACTGTAAACAATGAGCCTGCGCCCGCGGTAACCGGGGGATCTGCCACGGTGAATGCGCCGGATGTAGATAACTACACGTCTTTTACGGCTAATTCACTGAAATCGTCCAACCCCAACTACACACTTATCGGTGGCAAGGTTTCGGCATCGATCACCAAGCCTCGCTTGGACCCGGGGGTTGTAGGGTTGCCAGCGTACTTGGATGTTAAGAATTTGAACAATGTACCGGATGTAACCAGTAGTTCTCAAAATTATCCGCTAACTGTTGTTAGTGACTCGTGTGCTAGCGGCGATTCGAATGCTTTAGGTGAACTGGTGAATAAAATTCCAGGAAAAAGTGCGTCGTTGCAGGCGGCAATTAATGATATTAAGGATTTAGTAGTACCAAAAGGTGATGAGTCTAATCCCGGTAATATCCAAACGACTTTGAGGCA
This sequence comes from uncultured beta proteobacterium, assembly GCA_903924955.1. Classification (GTDB taxonomy): domain Bacteria; phylum Pseudomonadota; class Gammaproteobacteria; order Burkholderiales; family Burkholderiaceae_C; genus Allorhodoferax. Next base: position 1,216 of record CAIYDK010000394.1, read on the forward strand.
GGCCACACTTGATGTTGCATCCAAGGCGATTCAGTTGGCCACAATAGGCAATGTTACGAGTGACCAGATTAATAGTGTGGTAACCAGTGTTTTTAATAACAATGCTAAAGCGCTGTCGGAAGCCCAACTAAGTATTTCTAGTGATGTGAATTCGCAATTGCTGGCTCAATTGAATTCCGCGGACACCAATTTGTCTAGCTACGCGAGAGCGATAAGAAATATATTGATGTCGGGTTCTTCAGGTTCCGTCGATATTTCATCGCTCTTTAATTTGATGAACGATGTTAATTCAACTCCCATTGTAGCTCTCAGAAGCGAAATTAATAGAACGCTGCTGAATGATATTTCCAGCTTAACACTGGATAAGTTGAATGTAATTAACAGCTCGAATGTCGACTTGGATTTATTAATGCAGATACTCCAAGCATCCACTGAGGCTTGCACCGAAAATTTGCTGGCGAAGCCGATTTTCTCTAAGGATCAAATTAAAGTTTTGATTAAATCTATTGTCGATAAAAACAATAGTGTGGCTATTGATGTGGCGTCGATGCAAAAATCGTTCTTGACGCAATTCAATCAGATTCAAACAGCCAACCTCTCAGCAAGTAACATTCTCAGTGCGGACTTAATAAAATCCACTCAATCATCGGTGCAACCTGAATTACCAGCCGAATTCGCAAAAGCACTGGCGGACATGATGGCGCTTCGGCAGGCGGCTCTGGATAAAATGCTGAGTGCCAATGGTGTGGATCAAACCAGTGTCCAACAATTATTGCAGCAATATTCAAAAGTACAACCAGTTCATTCAGCTAGCTTGCTGGCATCGCTAAACAAGATAAAAGCGGCCCACAGGCAATTCCTTTTGAATACATCCAATCTTCCCATTGAAAAAATTGATCTTGTTCATATCGAACCGCTTAACCCGGATCAAATTAGCTTGTTGCTGGATACAGATCTCGTTGCTTATCTGACAAAATTGAATTCCAGTGGCAACGATCTGAACTCACAGATTGCGATTGTTCAAGATCCAATAGCGCAAAACTTATCCAAGCAACTCACAGCGGCTCACGTAGCAGAGTTGTCCAAGATGGTTCAGGTATCTCCAATAGAGGAGTGTGTTGCTGCTTCGAGTGTGATGTCGAGCGTGGAGATGGGGCTGGTAAATAATGTTTTAAAGTTTAAAAAATTATTTAATAAGACTGATCTGACAGATATTGTGGACGTTTGTGCAGGTGTCGCGAAGTTCCAAGTGCGCTCTCTGTTAGATTTGTCGACATATATTTCTGTTGATCAAGTTAATCAATTGAGTTCGATTTCGATGGATGTTTTTAATAAGTTGTTCCAGACTTTGCTTAGCATGAAAAATCCATCAATTGCTGATATTGAGACTATTAGTAACTTTTCGCTAAGCTCGCTCTCAGAGAAAGTGGATAATCTGAGCAAATTGTCTAAGTCTAATATTTTAAATATTACTAATTTTAATATCACCCCCATTTCGGACGCCATTCTACCCAGTTCTTTAGCGAATATGAGTGATGCCGTGCGCTCCGCTTGCACCTTGTCCACAAAACAAGGATCATCGTTGCTTCCCACGCTTCAGTCAGCATCAGTTCGTTTGTTAGGAAATCATTTATCAATAATTAGTTCGCTATCGCCGCGATCTATTTCTAGTTGTGTTAATGACTTGTCGTATTTTCCAAGAACCCAAGTTCCGTGGTTTGAAGCTGCTGTGTTTGATTCCAAATTGGCGGGTGTAAATTTACCCGCAATGACTTTGCTGAACAATAATTTAGAAAAATCGCAGGATATTTTAAAAAATTTCAGCGCATATAATCAAATTCGTTCTCAAATTAGTATGTGCAATATTAATTCTATAGAAATAAAACCTTTGGCGACATCGATCGGTTCTATTTGCATTAACGAGTCGGGGGGTGGAACGTATCCCTTAGTACCACTCCATGACTATGTGCCACGGCAAGGTTTGAAACGATAAGGTAAAAGCGGAAGCGTGTTTGCGTTCAAGGCATCAGCCTTGATGACCCAACTTGCCTTAGAGCCGCAGTAATGGAGCCGGGTTCCAAAATAACCTACCCATTGGACATCCATTCGGGCGCTTCGTGGTCAAATGCGGAATGCAACCCCAATAGCTGTTGATCGGCCACCACTTCTCATCCCGCCTCACTTTGAGTTGCAACCATGAAGACAAGGGTTTACTTCAGGGTTTCACGCCATTGCTGGTCCACAAAATCGCCGTTTGGCTGGGTCAGGCGAATGCGGACTGGCAAAAAACTCACCTCAGGGGCCAGCCAGATTTCCGTCTTTGCGTCGTACTCGCCATTCGGGTCCCGCCACAACCGTATGGCACTGATGTCGCCACCCGGCATTTGCAATCTTTCGGTGGTGCCAACCGTGAAGATCCATGACTCAGCCGAGCGTGGTCCTACCGCCTGAAATGGCAAGGTGCTCCCCTGGGGGAAACCTTTGGGGTCTGCGGCGAACATGGCGGCCAGTTGCACGAGTACGCTCAACTGGTCCTGGGCGCCCCTCAGCAAGGGGACATCGGGTGTGTTGGCACTGAAGGTGATCTTGTTTTTTTCATAATCAAAGTGAGCGGCCACTTCTGAGCGGACTTTGTCACCAAAACGCGTGGGCTCCAGTCCAAAGTGGGTCAACTGACCGGTGCTGGTCTGTATGCGTGAACCCAGGAGGAAGTGGCTGATCTCCATGCGGGCATCGTAAGTTTTGCCGTCCTGCACCCAGCGCAGATCACCGTTCACATGGTAGGGAAAGCCCTTGACCTCCCCCTTGATGTTGTATTTCAGCCGTGCCGACGGCGGGACGACAAAGCTGCGCACCGCCTTGGCCGGTAGGGATTTAGTCGAAGGCAGACGTGTGCCCTCAGACTCCGCCTCGGCTGCTGTGCCTGTTGCGGTACTCGCGTCTGCCAGCAGCACGACTGCATCTGATGCAGGGGCTTCCGGCGCCGCAAAACCTGCTATGTCTGTGATAGCTACTTCGCCATGCTCCTCGGGGGCTGGAGGGTGATTTGAGCCAAAGGTTTCTGTGACAGCTTCCGTCGAGGCGCGCGCAGGCTGCGCGGCGGTGCGTGCCCGTGCGGGCGGTGTCGCCCGGCCTTGGATGGCGCGGGCCGCTTGCGTGGCAGGCACCTCTATGGCGATGGTGCGGGTGGAAAATGCCCAACTGGCCTCAACCGGGTCCAGGCTCTCGTGGGCGGCCAGCGACAAAGGCGCTGCCCGCAACACCATCCAATGCGCCAGCAAGACCAGGGCCGTCAACAGGACGAGTCTCCATGACGGATAGGGCATTTTGTTGGCGGGCAGGGCGTTCGGCATGGATGGGGAATGTTTGGGGTGACCGGGCAATGGCCCCTGAAGAACCTGAAACGGCCGCACCAGTTTAAATCAGAGCGACAATTCCGGCATGAAACTCGCAACTTACAAAGACGGCTCACGCGATGGCCAGTTGGTCGTGGTCTCCCGAGACTTGAGCCAGGCCGTCTACGCGTCCAACATTGCCAACCGCTTGCAACAAGTGCTGGACGACTGGAACTACCTGTCGCCCCAGTTGCACGACCTGTATGACAGTCTGAACAACGGTCGCGCTCGCCACGCCTTCCCGTTTGACCCGCAGCAGTGCATGGCGCCACTGCCACGCGCCTTCCAGTGGGTCGATGGCTCAGCCTATATCAACCATGTGGAACTGGTGCGCAAGGCCCGTGGCGCCGAGGTGCCCGAGAGTTTTTACACCGATCCGTTGATGTACCAGGGCGGCAGCGACGATTTGCAAGGCCCCTGCGACCCCATTGTGTGTGCCAGCGAAGCGTTCGGCATTGACTTTGAAGCCGAAGTGGCCGTCATCACCGGTGATTTGCCAATGGGTTGCCCGGCAGACCGGGCGCTGGACGGTATTCGTCTGATGACACTGGTCAACGACGTGAGTTTGCGTCATCTTATTCCGGAAGAATTAGCCAAGGGCTTTGGTTTTGTGCAAAGCAAGCCTGCGACAGCGTTTAGCCCGGTGGCAGTAACACCCGATGAGTTGGGCACTGCATGGTTCAAAGGCCGCGTACACCTGCCGCTTGCCAGCACCTGGAACGGCCGCAAAGTGGGTCAGTGCGATGCGGGGGAGGACATGACGTTTCACTTTGGCCAGCTCATAGCCCACCTGTGCAAGACCCGCAATGTGCGTGCTGGCTCTATCGTGGGTTCGGGTACGGTGAGCAACAAGGGTGTGACCAAGGGCACTGGCGTAAAAGAGCACACCGAATGGCCCAAGGGCTACAGCTGCATCGCCGAGAAGCGCGCCATGGAAACCATTCAGGATGGACAGGCCAGCACTGCGTTCATGCAGTATGGCGATACGATCCGTATCGAGATGAAGGGCGCTGATGGGCAGAGTATTTTTGGGGCCATCGAGCAGGAGGTTGTGCCGCTGACCCTGCAACCGCGATACTCCAAGGAAGCGGGCTGATAGGGGCTACGCTTCCCAACCTGTGCTGACCCTGTGACTTGTTAGGAGTGCAATCCAAATGACTTCCCCTGCAAAGTTGTTGGCCGCTGCGATGGCATGGTTTGTCTGCGTCGTGACGCCAGTCATGGCGGCAGATGACTATTGTTCCCGCCCGGTGCGCGTGGCATTGTTTGAGTTTGGTGTTCTGTTTCGCGCAGCCACAGACGATGGAATTGATCAGCAATTGCTGGACGCCATCAAAAGTCGCACCGGGTGCCAGTTCGAACGCGTGGTCCTGCCCCGCAACCGGATTTGGGCTGAGCTGCAGAATGGCTCCCTGGACCTTGCGACCAGTGCCATCCCTACACCTGAACGCAAGGCGTATGGGTTTTTGCTTCCATATTTGAAGACACGCAACGTGGTGCTGATTCGTAAAGGAGCCGCCTCGCAGCTCAATTCCATTGCAGACTTGGTGAGTGGGGAAGAGCGGTTGGGCGTGGTACGCGGATTTCGGCACGAGGCCGCCTACGACGAGTTGATCGGACGTCTGGAAAAGCAGGATCGCATCGTCAAGGCGGCTGACGTTGCCGAGAATTTTCGGTTGTTTGACAAAGGCATTGTGAGTGTCATCTTCAGCCAGCCTGTGATTTACAGGCAATACCTGTCCGAGGCGTACCTTCAAAACCAGGTGGTGATTCGGGACTGGGCGCCCAATGATGAAAATTCCATCGGGGCGTTGATTTTGTCCCGTAAATCGTTCACACCGGAGCAGGCTCGCAAATGGGATGCGTTACTCGTTGCCCTGCAGAAGGACGGGACGCTGCTCAAAATTTATCGGGGTTTTCTGAGTCCGCCACAAGCCAGGGACTTGGTCTATGTGGGTCCGCGCTCACCCGATTGAGCATGAAAACTACCCGTGCATCAATTGCTGTGCAAACGTTTTGACGCCGCGCAACATCATCTCAATCGCTACCGACACCAAAACCAGACCCATCAGCCGTTCTACCGCCGTTACCAGACGTGTGCCAATGATGCGCTGAATGCGCTCGGCCGACACCAGCACGATGGCGCTGACCAGCATAGTCACGCACAGCGCGCCAATCCACTCCAGGCGGCGCTCGGGTTGCTGGGACACCAGCAGCAACACGGTAGCCAGCGCAGACGGTCCGGCAATCGCCGGCACCGCCAACGGCACGATCAGCGGCTCGGCAATTTGCTCATCGTCAGCTGCGCCAGCGGGTGGCGGAAACACCATGCGCAGCGCGATCAGAAACAGGATGACACCGCCGCCAATTTGTAGCGCCAGCTCACTCAGGTTCATCACCCGCAGGAAGCTTTCGCCGACAAACATGAAAGTCAGCAGCAGCGCAAAGGCAATCAAGATTTCACGCAGGATGACGCGGGCCCGGCGCTCGGGGGCCACATGTTTCAGTGCGTTGGCAAAGATGGGGATGTTTCCAATGGGGTCGGTAATCAGTACCAGCAGAATGGTGGCAGACAAAAACGTGTAGTTCATCATGGCAAGTAATTGACCCAGGTTAAGGCTTGATCTGGCGCTTGGATGATAATTCAGCGCATGCGAACCCTGCGCCATTTCACGTTCATCACCCGCCTTGTGCTGGCGTGGTTCGTGTTGTCGCTCGGTGTTGCAGTGGCCTCGCCCATTGTCAAGCCGCAGGATATTTTGTTGGTCTGCACAGGCTCCGGAGCCATGAAAGTGTTGGCCAAAGCGGCGGACGGCACGGCCACCGAAGTCGCCAGCAACACCATGGATTGCCCGCTGTGTGCAACCATGGCTGCACCGCCACCTGTCGAACACTGGGCCATTGAACCGGCCCAACCCCTGGCCTATGCCCTGCAGGGCATTGCCAGCGCGCACATTGCTGCGCGCACCGCTGCGCCATTGCCGGCGCGCGGACCTCCCGTCTCCCTCTGAATTTCCATTGACCAGGTGTCGAGGCACCTGCGTGCCTTGGCTTGTCCTGCCTCGCCCTGCGCGTGGCCGTTTCCCATGCACATGGGCCTGAATCGGGCGCCATGGGCAGTCTGGGAGCAGCACAAATTTTTCTTGGGTAGATAGCGATGAAAACATTATTGACAGTAGAGACATGGACAGGCGTTGCCATGGCAACCCTGCTGATTGCAAACGGGGTGCAAGCGCAAACCGTTGCGACAACCGAAGTGGTTGCACTGTTGGCGCCCGTGACCGTGGCTGCGAGTCGCGGTCAGGCCCGCATCGAGGCGATGCCGCTGAACACCACCATCGTGTCGCAGGCCGACATTCAAAAATCATCCGCGCAGACGCTGGACCAGTTGCTGCGCGATGTTGCGGGCATGAACTTCACTGGCGTGCCCACTCCCCAGACCGACCCCACCGGCCACCAGACCAAGATGCGTGGCATGGGCAACGCCAAGGTGCTGGTGCTGCTCGACGGTGTTCCCATTCACGACCCGTTCTATCTGACCACCCAATGGTTCAAGGTTCCCTTGTCGAACATTGAGCGGGTGGAGATCGTGCGTGGCGGAAATTCCAGCCTGTGGGGCAACATGGCGGTGGCGGGCGTGGTCAACATCGTCTCGAAACGCGCCGCTGACAACGCGGGTGAGGCGTCGTTTTCAGCAGGCTCCAGCGGCACCATGAGCGGCGCGTTCAGCAAGAACTTTGCGGTGTCCGATGCGCTGAGTTTCAACTTGACAGTCGACCGATTGAACTCCCGCGGCTACACCACGGTACTGGCAGACCAGCTGTGGCGCTACCCGGCACGCGACCCGGTCAACGC
>CAIYDK010000395.1 GCA_903924955.1 uncultured beta proteobacterium
CCACGGCTCTGAACACTCTTTCCCTACACGACGCTCTTCCGATCTCAAACGCTTCCACACCCGTGACCGACCTGCGTGCGTTAAATTGTGGCTGGTAGTGCAACTCAAAGGCACCTGCTGTCACCGCGTGACGCAAATCATTTTCCAGGGCTGCTCTTGCTGCGACGAGCGCTTGCATTTCCGGGTCGTAAAAGCGCACCGTGTTGCGCCCAGACGCCTTGGCCTGGTACATCGCCATATCGGCGCACTTCATCAGATCGTCAGCACTCAACTTATCTTGGCCAAACAAGACCAAACCCACGCTGGGTGAATTGTTGTGCTCCACCCCGGCCAGCACGTAGGGCGCGTTCAGGTTGTTCAAAATCTTGTCTGCGACCGCCTCGGCAAGCACACCCGCTTCATTCTGAATCCTGCCTAGGCCCTCTAGCACTATCAAAAACTCATCGCCACCTAATCGAGCAACCGTGTCACCATCGCGTACGCTGCCCTTGAGCCGGGTAGCCACCTGTTGCAACAACAGGTCACCAACAGCGTGGCCACGGGTGTCGTTCACCAATTTGAAGTTATCCAAGTCCAGATAGAGCAGGGCGCCAAAATTACCCGTGCGCGCGCTGGCAACTACCGCCTGTTTGATTCGCTCCATCAGAAGGCGTCGGTTGGCAAGGCCGGTCAGGGTGTCAAAAAATGCCAGTTGTTGAATTTCATATTCGGCCGCTTTGTTGGTGGTGATGTCATTGAGCGAACAAACATGCATCCCAGAAGGCAGCTGCGATGCACATTGCCGCTGCGCCTGTGCGTGCACCCAAATCAGCGGTTCATTGGGGCGCTGGATACGGTATTCAATCGAGAAGGGCGTGCCATTGGCCAGCAGATCTGCCCACTTCGCATCGACAGCCTCCAGATCTTCTGGGTGAATCGCGTTGCGCCAACCCTTTCCCTTGGCCGTGTGACCGCAAGAATTTTTCGCTGAGCACCGCCCCTGGTCTGAAAATACGCATTCACCAGAGCCGGGTTCCGCCTGCAGACACTGACCTGAAATTTCGCAATATTTGGGGTTTACAAAGACGCATTCTCCATTGACGTCTGTGGTGAAGATTCCAATCGGAACCACCTCTGCCAGGGCGCGAAACATGTTCTCGCTCGCAGCCATGACCGCAGCCTCTGGCTTGGGAATGGGTTGTTGCCGCAAAATCATGTGCAGACCCAGCCCCGAGACTAACCCACCCACGAACAACATGGTTGGAAAATCAGAGAGCATGGGAATCCATACCTGTGCGTTCGCCCATAAGCGCGCACTCTGTCGTTAGTCGAGTAATTAGCATCATCTCAAGGCCTCACCTAGACTTGCTGTGAACGCTTCCATGCCGACTCTTGTTGGTCTAGGCTAAGAAGCTCAGGCATTGTAGTGGGCTCGAAGGCATTGAAACAAAGTGCCCCTTTGAGCTGTCTTTTTACGGCAACAGGCCATACTCCATCGTGGCCTGCCCGCACCATCTCTACTGCACCATCCCAAATTGCTGCGATAATCGGGCTGTCACTAAGACTTGCCGGCTCGGCGTGGTCTTAGGCTTTCAGGGAATGAATAAATATGAAAAACAATTACGCCATGCTGTGCATGGCTGCGGCGTTGCCATTCGCCGTACCCACTGTCTTCGCTCAAAATCAGGCACCTACTCAGCCTGCTGTTGAAGACGCCTACACCCTCAAAGTTCCAGCTGCACCTGCCTCGCAAGTCAGCGGAACCGGCTACGAGCTCAAAGGCACTACCATTTCGGGGGCGACCGCAGCACCTAGTCAGCCTATTTTGACGGCGCCGGTGGGTGATGCAGCCGCTTACAAGACCGACAGCGGTGTCTATCTGTACCCCACGGCGTTTGTCGGCATGGGCTACAACGACAACCTGCAGTCATCATCCACCAACAAGATCAGCTCCAGCATGGTTAACCTTGCACCCCAACTGATCGCTGAAATGAAGCACAAGGGCGACCGCTACACCGCTTTGGTTTCGGTCAACAACGTGAACTACGCCAGCAGTTCTGCTGACAATTCGACAAATTCCGAATTTAAAGTCGCAGGCGACAACTACTTCACGGCCCGCGCGCGCGCTGCCTGGTCTTTGGGCCAGGTGCGCAGCACAGATCCTCGTGGTGCCAACAACCGCCCTATTTCTGCCGAACCTGACCGCTGGACTTCCAATAATGTAGATGGTCGTTTTATCTACGGCGCACCAGAGGCGCAGGGGCGCCTTGAGCTTGACCTGGGAAGCACCAACAAGACCTATGACAACAACCGCGCAACCACAGCCGTGGCGGATGTTGCTGTGAACTCCTATGCAACCCGGCTCTTCTACCGGTTGGGAACCCGTTCGTTGATGCTGGGTGAATACCGCAATGCCAAGGCGAACTACGCATCTGCTTTGTCAACCGATAGCAACGCCGAGCAGCGTTACTACGTTGGTCTCACTTGGGACGCAACTGCAGCGACTACCGGCATCATCAAACTCGGTCGCATGACCAAAGATTTCGATGCTGCAGGCAAGGGCGGTTTTGGCGGCGATAGCTGGGAGGGCAGTGTCCGGTGGGCGCCGTTGACATACAGCGCATTTGACTTTCAGACCAGCCGCTCCGCCGTAGACTCAACGGGTTTTGGTAACTATTCACTGTTGACTACCAACAATATCAGCTGGAATCACAAGTGGACCCGCTCGCTCACTACGCGTGCAGCGGTGGGCCTGGTCAAGACCGACTTTGGTGGAACCACCCGTTCAGACAGCGCCACCAACTACGCGCTGACCGTGGACTACGCAGTCTTGCGCTGGCTCAAAATCGGTGTGGACTGGGCCGGTACCGACAGCACGTCCAATGTTCCAGCAGGTGAGTTCAACCGCAACATCACCATGTTTACTCTCAATGCATCCCTGTGATGCGCTGATGGTTTAAACGTTTTTTTTGTGGGGGCTAAGTCCCCCCAAGAGTGGGAAGTTACCTATGATCTGCCCTGCGCTCAGTCCATCTGTCGGGAAATGCCTTCATGGCGTTTTTTCAGCTTTGTTGGTTGCCTTTGTTGCTTTCTTCCTGTGGTCTGCTCCCTCACAGGCGCAGGAATCGTTGCCGAAAGACGTGGCCTCACTACTATCGACCTACAAACTTGCTGCGGGTGATGTCATCACTATCCGCGTATTTGGCGAAGATGATCTCAGCCGCGAAAAAATTCGCCTGTCCGATGCAGGCACCATTCCCTACCCGGTCCTTGGTGAAGTACGGGCGCGTGGCTTGACTATTGGTGAAATCGAAAAAAGTATTACCGCCGGACTCAATGGACGCTATCTGGTCAATCCCCGCGTGTCCATAACCATCGAAGAGTACCGGCCGTTCTACATCAATGGCATGGTCGAGCGACCTGGTGGCTATCCGTTTCAGCCTGGGCTGACCGTGCTCAAAGCCAGTTCACTGGCCGGCGGGTTTAAAGAGCGCGCTTCATTCTCCAAAATTTCCATCATCCGCGAGGGCGACACCACCAGCCGTCCCCAAAAAGCGGAAATCAACAGCCCGGTTAACCCTGGTGACACCGTGTTCATCGAAGAGTCGTTCTTCTGAACCCAATGAGCGCCACCATGACTGAATCCAAAACCAAAGCGCAGACGTCTGCGCAGCACCTCTTTTTGCACGATCCTGATGGCCAGGAGCCCAGCCTCGACTTTGTCGAATACTGGCGCACCCTGCGCAAGCACAAGTGGGCCATCCTCGCATTTGCGCTGGTCGTTACATTGGTGGCCGCTGTAGTTGCGTTTGTTACTACCCCAATCTATGAGGCCAAGACTACGGTCCTGATCGAAACGGCCAAGCAAAAGGTCGTCAGCATTGAAGACGTTTACTCGGGCATGGGCGCGAGCCGCGAATACTTTCAGACCCAGGTCGAAATCATCAAATCGCGTGAAGTGTCACTTAAAGCTATTGCCAAACTGCGCTTGTATGACCATCCGGCCTTTGACCCACGTGCGCCAAAAAAAGGCCTCGCTGCACTTAAAGAGCAAATCGGCTTTGCCACCGACAAAGCACCCAAGGAATGGGATGAAAAAACTTTGTCTGAGGCGGTTCTGCCTGCCCTCACAACCAAACTCAGCATCGAGCCCATTCGCCTGAGCCAGTTAGTCGTAATTCGCTTTGAGTCGTCCGACCCTGCGCTCGCCGCGCGTGTCACCAATACCATTGCCGACACTTACATTGAAAACGATCTCGATGCCCGCTTCCAGATGACCCGCACCGCGTCCCTTTGGTTGCAAGAACGTCTTTCGGGCCTCAAAGAAAAGCTCAACCAGTCCGAGCAGACTTTGCAGGGCTATCGGGAGAAGCAAGGCCTGGTCAGTGTCAAAGACAATTCTCAAAGCGGCACAGGCGCGCAGATGGATCAACTGCAATCCCGCCTGATCGAGGCCCGCACCCGCCGTGTCGAGGTTGAATCCACCTACAAGATCATCAAAGAGGCCTCCAATGCGGGCGACCTGGCTTCGCAACCCGCCGTCCTCAATAGCGCCCAGGTGGCAGATGCCAAACGGCAAACCACCGAAGCAGCACGCAAGTTGGCTGACGTTTCCCAGCGCTACGGCAAAGAGCACCCGAAGTACCTCCAGGCGGACTCCGATGCAAAGTCCGCTTCCGAAAATCTATTACGTCAGATCGAGCTCGTGGTGGGTGGCATCAACAACGAATATGAGCGTGCCCGCAGCACCGAAAAAATGCTTGAGAGCTCACTGGCCGCAGCTCGTGGCTCGGTTCAGACCGTCAACCGCAAAGAATTTGAGTTGGGTCAGTACGAGCGCGAGGTGGACTCCAACAAGCAGATGTACGACATGTTCATCAAGCGTGCAAAAGAAACCAATGTAGGTGGTGACTTGCAAACCACTGTGGCCCGCGTGGTCGATATTGCGGCCGTGCCCAACGAACCCATCAAACCCAAGAAGGCGCTCATCGTTGCAGTCGCTTTAGTCATGGGCCTGCTGGTGGGCGTCATGTTGGCGCTGCTGCTCGAGTTGCTGGACAACACCCTGAAGACCACCGAGGATGTGGAAACCCGTCTCAAGCAGCCCCTATTGACCATCATGCCCATGTTGGACAAGAGCGAGGCAGAGCGCAAGTTCAGTGGCCGCATTGTGCTGGACTCCCCCAACTCGCTCTACTCAGAAGCGATCCGTACTGCACGCACCGGTGTGCTGCTGTCCTCAGTGGACATGCCTTCGCGCACCATCGTGGTCACCTCCAGCGTACCCGGCGAAGGCAAAACCACCTTCTCCAGCAACCTGGCAATGGCCCACGCCCTGACCAAGAAGACCTTACTGGTCGATGCCGATATGCGCCGACCCAGCGTAGCCAAGTGCTACGCGCTCGATCCGAACGCGCCCGGTCTGTCCGAGCTGGTGGCGGGCACAGCCAAACTATCCGACTGCGTGCACCAGATAGAGGGCTCAAAGCTCATGGTCATGACCTCGGGAGTTATTCCACCCAACCCACTGGAGTTGCTGCACTCAGACCGGTTCGGTCAGACCCTTGACGCACTAGCCAAGCATTTCGAAATTGTCATCATCGACTCGCCACCGGTTGAACTCGTCAGTGATGCTGCCGTTATCGCAGCCCGCGCTAGTGGCGTCATTTTTGTGACCAAGGCCCAAAGCACACCGTACCCCTTGGCACGTAAGTCACTGCAGCGTCTGCGCCGGGCCGAGGGTCACATCATCGGTGTTGTGCTCAACGCACTCGACTTCAACAAGGCCGAGAAGTACTACGGCGAGTACTCCGGCTACGGCAAGCACGGCTACGGCAACTACAGCTCCACCTACGGCGGCAGCTACGGTCGCAGCAGCTATGGCAAAACACCCAACCCCGACAAGTCAACAGACAAGGCGGCCAGGCCCACGGTCGTGCCCGTCATTACCACTGTCGTAGCCACTGCAGCTGCACCGGCGGTGGAAGCCAAGGTCGCGTGAGGCCCGATGTTGTCTGGCCATGTTTGACCTGCACTGTCATTTTTTACCGGGTATTGATGACGGCCCCGACACCCTGAGTGATGCACTTGACCTAGCCCGCGCGGCGGTGGCCGATGGCATCACCCATTCGGTGCTCACCTCGCACGTAGACCCCGAGCGCTACGGAAACCAGCGCAGCAACCTGCAAACTGCCCATGCCGATTTCAGCAAGCATCTGGCGATTGAAGGCATTCCTCTGGACGTCCGCTTGGGCGGCGAAGCACGTCTCTGCCCCGAATTGATCGACCTCATCGCTGACGACCAAATGCCGTTTCTGGGCGAGGTTGATGGCTGGCGCATTCTCCTGCTCGAGTTCCCGCATCAGATGATTCCGGTGGGCAGTGGCCGCTTCATCTACAGTCTGCTCAAGCTAAAAATCCGCCCGCTCATTGCGCACCCCGAACGCAACAAGGCCGTCATGGCGCACCCAGACAAAATTCATGAATTTACCGACGCCGGTTGCTGGCTGCAGCTCACCTCCGGCTCGCTGGCGGGCCGCTTTGGACCCGTGGCGCAAAGTGTGGCGTTTCAGCTGGTTGAGGAGGGCTGGCACTGCATAGCCGCTACCGACGCACACAACCTCACCAGTCGCCCACCTTTGCTCAGCGAAGGCCGTGACGTTTTGCGCACCCGCTATGGCGAAGCTGTCGCCCACAGCATGGTCGTGGAGCGCCCCGGTCAGATCCTCGGGTTGCAAACCGTTTGAACCCGACTACACCCAGTACCGATGCCGCCAACTCAGGCCGTGCAGGTTCAGGCCTCTGGTTTTCGGCAGGGCTAGCGTGCCTAGCCATTGCCGCTGCGGCCAGCTTGTGGTTTGTGCTGCACGCCGCCTGGGCGGATGCCAGTTCCCTTAGCGCACGCGCAACCGTCACTGGGTGGCGTGAGGGCACAGGCCCCACCATCACCGCCGAGTTGTGGGAACTCACCCGTGATCAGTTGCAAGGCGCATTGCGAGCGGCCCCCGACAACGCCCAATTGCACGATGATTTGGGCTACCTGTATGCGTCGCGTTCCCAGGGTTTGGGTAATGTGCCCATTGACAGCCCTGATTACCAACTGCAGCTAAGCCTTCTGGACGAGGCCATCTCCCACTACCGTGCTGCCTGTGCCATGCGGCCCACCTTTCCCTACACCTGGACCTACCTTGCGTTATCCAAGCACTATCGTGGCAAGCACGACGACGAGTTCTTGGCCGCGTATGACCACGCCGTGCAATACGGCCATAGCGAGGCTGCACTGCACATCCCCCTCGCCGAACTAGCCTACTCCCAGTGGGCACGCCTTGGCCACCAGCGTCAGCAAGCGTTTTTCAATATGGTTGCCAGCGCCAAAGAATCATCCAGTGTCATGTTCAGGGTCATGGCGCAACGCTCCGGCGTCCAACTGCCCGCGCCGTAGCGCCCTGTCGGTATGCAGGCACTATCGCAATGGTGCTACAGGCGCTGTTCTTTAGCCAGCTTCTCAAGCAAGTCTCGCCATAACCGCACATTGCTGGCACCGCCCTTGCGGCTTGAGCCACCTTGCACCCATAGGTCGTCATCGTTGAAACCATAGACTGGTTCCAGATCCGTCCGCTGACTGGCCGGCAGAATCGTGCCGTTGATGTTGTCCAGAATCAGCGGGTCTGCGTCAGGCGTGGGGTAGTAGGCCAACACCATGTGTGACTCCCCCAGTTTGAGTGCCCGCACATAGGTAATGCGCAGTTTCTCGATCGGCACGCCCATTTCTTTGAGCGACAGGTATTTACTGATCGAGTAGTCCTCACAATCCCCGCCAAAGCTGCCCAGCATCTCGCTAGGCGTGGCCCAGTAGTCGTCCACACCCCAGTGCTGCAAATCGGTGTAATAGGGAACTTGGTTGAAGAAACCGTTGACTTGCTTCAGGCTGACCGACTCCACCCGCGCAGGGGTAGCCCCAGCGGCCCTGTTGTCGCGCACCAGGCGCTGCCAGACCATCAAGCGTGGCGTTGCTTCGCGACCCCATTTTTTGGCAACATAGCTCAAAAAGTTCTCTGAAAAATCAACCAAGCCCGCACGCCCCGGCCACGCGGCGGTCCACAGCAGGCAAGCCGCCACCGTGCACCACACCCACCGCCTGCCAAAC
>CAIYDK010000396.1 GCA_903924955.1 uncultured beta proteobacterium
AGAAACCGCAATTGCCCTGCTGCGCCATTGCCTTGCCCGCGCCAGCAAAACCCATTGCTGCGACCTGCAGTGTCGCCACTACTAGCCGCCCAGCCCCATGGCGCGCGTGATCACTTCCTTCATGATCTCGTTGGTGCCGCCATAGATGCGCTGCACGCGCGCATCGGCGTAGGCACGCGTGATCGGGTATTCCCACATATAGCCATAGCCGCCAAACAACTGCACGCACTCGTCCATCACCTTGCACTGCAGGTCGGTGGTCCAGTACTTGGCCATGCTGGCGGTGGCGGTGTCGAGCTGGTCCTGGCAGATCAGCTCACAGCACTTGTCCACAAACACCTGGGCCACCTGCACCTCGGTTTGCAGCTCGGCCAGCGTGAAACGGGTGTTCTGAAACGCAGCCACCGGCTGGCCGAAGACCTTGCGCTCTTTCACATAGTCCACCGTCCAGTGGATGGCGGCCTGCGCCCCGGCCACGGCGCTGACGGCGATTTGCAGGCGCTCCCACGGCAACTGCTCCATCAGGCAGATAAAGCCCCGGTTCTCGTGCGCCTTGCCACCGAGCAGGTTCTCTGCGGGGATGCGCACGTTGTCGAAGAACAGCTCGGAGGTGTCCTGCGCTTTGAGGCCCAGCTTCTTCAGGCGCTTGCCCACGCTGAAGCCAGCCATGCCGCGCTCTACCAGCACCAGGCTGGTGCCTTTGCCACCGGCGGCCGGGTTGGTCTTGGCCACCACAATCACCAGATCGGCATGCCAGCCGTTGGTGATGAAGGTCTTGCTGCCGTTGAGCAGGTAGCTGCCGTCAGGCTGCTCCAGACACGTCGACTTGATGCCCTGCAGATCGGAGCCGGCTGCGGGCTCACTCATGGCAATGGCGCCAATCATCTCGCCCGTAGCCAGCTTGGGCAGGTACTTGGCCCTTTGCTCGGGTGTGCCGTAGTGCAGGATGTAGGGCGCCACAATTTCGCTGTGCAGGCTGTATCCGATGCCGCTCACACCGGCACGCGCCAGCTCTTCAAACTGGATGACCGAGAACAGCTTGTCGGCGTCCGACCCACCGTACTCCTCGGGCATGCTCATGCACAGAAAGCCGTTGTCGCCGGCCTTGTTCCAGACCTCACGCGCCACATAGCCCTGCTCTTCCCAATCGGCATGGAAGGGGGCGATTTCCTTGTCGATGAACTTGCGAAAGCTGTCGCGGAAGGATTCGTGGTCGGGGGTGAAGAGGGTTCTTTCGATCATGGGTGTGCCTTGATGGTTGAATAGCAAATATTTATGCAAAGCATTTGCTTGGTAAAAAGCAATATACTCCAAAAATGATCTTTGCTTTTCAGTAGTTTTTACCTTTCCCCCTGGAGCCCTCCCCATGACCGAAGCATTTGTATTTGACGCCATCCGCACCCCGCGCGGCAAAGGCAAGAAAGACGGCAGCCTGTACGAGGTCAAGCCTGTGAACCTGCTGGCCGGCCTGCTGGCCGATCTGCAGCAGCGCCACCAGTTCGACACCGCGATGGTCGATGACGTGGTGATGGGTGTGGTGTCCCCCGTGGGCGATCAGGGTGCCGTGCTGCCCAAGGTGGCTGCGCTCAAGGCGGGCTGGGACTTCCGCTGCGCCGGAGTGCAGATCAACCGCTTTTGCGCCTCGGGTCTGGAAGCTGTGAACATGGCCGCACAAAAGGTCCGCTCGGGTTGGGAAGACCTGGTCGTGGCCGGCGGCGTCGAAAGCATGAGCCGGGTGCCGATTGGCTCCGACGGGGGCGCCTGGGCCATGGACCCCGAAACCAACTCGCAAACCGCCTTTGTGCCGCAGGGCATTGGCGCGGATCTGATTGCCACGCTGGAAGGCTTTACCCGTGCCGACGTGGATGCGTTTGCGCTGGAGTCGCAAAAGCGTGCCGCAGCAGCACAGGCTGCCGGTTACTTTGACCGATCGGTGGTCGCGGTGAAGGATTCCTTGGGTCAGGTCATTCTGGGACGCGACGAGTTCATCAAGCCCAACACCACCATGGAGGGCCTGGCCGGCCTCAAGCCCGCTTTTGAGCAGATGGGCGGCATGGGGTTCGATCAGGTCGCGCTGACCCGTTACCCGCAGGTGGAGCGCATCCAGCACGTGCACCACGCCGGCAACTCGTCGGGCATTGTGGACGGCGCTGCAGCAGTGCTGATCGGCAACGAGGCCGCCGCCAAGGCGCATGGATTGAGCCCGCGCGCCCGCATCGTCGCCACCGCCCTGTCGGGCGCCGACCCCACCATCATGCTGACCGGCCCCATGCCCGCTGCGCGCAAGGCGCTGGCCAAGGCCGGGTTGACGATTGACCAGATCGACCTGTTTGAAGTGAATGAGGCCTTTGCCGCCGTGGTGATGCGCTTCATGAAAGAAATGAAAGTGCCGCATGACAAGGTGAACGTGAACGGCGGCGCCATCGCCATGGGCCACCCGCTGGGCGCCACCGGCGCCATGATTCTGGGCACGCTGATTGATGAGCTGCACCGCCGCAAACTGCGCTACGGCCTGGCCACGCTGTGCGTAGGCGGCGGCATGGGGATTGCCACCATCGTCGAGAGACTTTGAGTCAAATAGACCTCTAGCCCCCGTATTCATTGCGTGAGCAGCTCCTTTTTTTATAGCGAATTTAGCATGAAAACCATCCAATACTCCCTCGCCGACGGCATCGCCACCATCACCTTTGACGAGCCCAACTCGCCGGTCAACACCATGTGCCTGCAATGGCAGGACGACATGGCCGAGGTGGCGGCGCAAGTTCTCACGGACAAGGACGCCATCAAGGGCATCCTGCTGGCGTCCAACAAGTCCACGTTTTTTGCGGGTGCCGACCTGAAGGCCACCATGCGCATCACGCCTGCGGACGCGATCAAGGTTTACACCGAAATTGAGCGACTCAAGAAAAGCATGCGCTTTCTGGAAACCCTGGGCAAGCCCGTGGTCAGTCTGCTTAACGGCACGGCGCTGGGCGGCGGCTGGGAAGTCGCTTTGATCGGGCACCACCGCGTTGCCATTGATTCACCCAGGACCCAATTCGGCCTGCCCGAAGTGACGCTGGGCCTGCTGCCCGGCGCCAGCGGCGTGACCAAGATGACCCGCCACCTGGGTCTGATGGGTGCGCAGGCCTATCTGGTGGAAGGCAAGCTTTTTTCCCCATCAGAAGCCAAGGGTCTGGG
>CAIYDK010000397.1 GCA_903924955.1 uncultured beta proteobacterium
CATATTCACCGACATATTGAAAAAAACACCATCGTCCGCCAGGGCAAAACAGTTAAAGGAAAACAACCCACGCGGCGGGGCAGCATACGACCGCGTGTTACGCGCCACCTTGAAGGCCGCAGGTGTCACAAACTACGACTCTAGCCCCCTGATTTCCGCAGGCTTGCGGTTACTACAAGACCCGAACTTACCCTCTAGGGCTTGAACTTACAGGGTATCCGGTGGCCTTTCTGACCGGATTCAAACGAAGTTCGCAAGACCCTCCAGAATTCCAATATGGCCATGGTCCCGGTAGTTCCCGGGCGTCTCTAAAGGAGATCAACATGGCCACAGCAGTCCAAAGCCCACAAGTCATTCTGAGGCGCACCCAGGTGCAAGCCCGTACTGGTATTTCGCGCTCGGGCATCTACCAGAAAATGGCCGATGGTGAATTTCCCAAGTCGATTTCCCTCGGCCCCCGCGCAGTCGGCTGGCTCGAATCCAGCATCGACGACTGGATTCAAAGCCGCGTCGAGCTGTCTTCGAAAGTGGAGGCATAACACCATGACCGCCACCCAAAAACAGGTCTCAAACCCTCGACTTGCCGCGATGGAGCACATCCTCGTCAAATTCCCCGAGCAGTTGATCCTGATCCCGCAGTGGGTTCTATATAAGAAGGAAATCCGTGGCGGCAGGCTTACCAAGGTTCCCTACCAGCCCAACGGCTTTAAAGCCGAGAGCACCAACCCAGCCACCTGGTCCGACTGCCAAACCGCAATGTCCGCCTACCTCCATGATTCCAGCTTCGACGGAATTGGATTCGTATTTACGGAGAACGACCCATATGTCGGCATTGACCTGGATAAATGTCGTGATCCAGCGACTGGTGATGTTGAGCCATGGGCCTCCAAGATTCTGAACGACATCGACACATATACAGAGCTATCGCCCAGCGGCAAAGGATTCCACCTCATCGGCAAGGCCAAGCTACCCGCCAAAGGTCGCAGAAAGAACCGAATTGAAATGTATGAATCAGGCCGCTACTTCACTGTGACTGGCGATCAATACGAGGATACGGCTACTGGTGTCAACGACATTCAAGCCGACTTGTCGACGCTTCACGCAAACGTCTTTGGTGCCACTTCAAAGCCTTCCAAATCGGCCAACCCAAGCGCATCCAAGGTGGTGAAATTGGTTGCAATGCCAGTCGCCGTCGCACCCCTGGCTGAAGATCAAGTGGTTGTTGACGCCATCCTGGTTTCTAGCGACGCGGCCACCTTCAAGCAATTCATGGCGGGTAGCTGGGCTTCGATGGGATACCCCTCCCAAAGCGAAGGCGACCTGGCTCTGGCTGGTCTGCTGGCACGTCATTGCGGCGCACACCCGGACCAGATCGACCGAATGTTTCGCTCCACGGGCATGATGCGCGACAAGTGGGATGAGCAGCGCGGCACTAACACCTATGGCGAGATGACCATTGCCAAGGCACTGGAAGGCACCTCTGCCTCTGACCCGGCGAATGCGTTCATGGCGCAAATGAACCTGCGGTTTGCCGTGGTCAAGAATGGCAACCAGGTGCGCATACTGGAAGAAATTGCGGGAGGCAAAGATTTCCGTCTGTATTCGAAAACCGACTTCGATCTGATCACCACCAATTTGCCATATCCCGAGAAGACCAAGTCCGCTGCCAGCGCCTGGCTACGCAACCCACAGCGGCGCGAGTACGACGGTGTTGTGTTCGCACCAGGCAAGCCCTCACCCGGCAATTACAACCTCTGGCGCGGCTTTACCGTTCAGCCTGTTGCAGGTAACTGCAGCCTGTTCTGGCAGCTTGTTGAGGATGCAATCTGCGCTGGCTCAACCATACTGTGTGAATATGTCCGCCGATATTTCGCTCACATGGTGCAAAAACCGTGGGAACGTCCCGAAGTGGCTTTGGTCATGCGCGGCGGTCAGGGTGTCGGCAAGAACACTTTTGTGGACATGATGGGTTCGTTATTGCCGCGCCATTTCTGTGAGGTCAGCTGCGTCGACCAGCTCACCGGGCGGTTTAACGCGCACATGCGCAATGCAATCCTGATTCACGCCAACGAGGCAACTTGGGGTGGCAACCGAGGTGAAAGTGGCAAGTTAAAGGCCATGATCACGGATGCCACGATCCCGATTGAAATGAAAGGCATCGATATATTGCACATCGACAACTACATGCGCTTGGTGGTCAGCTCCAACAACGCATGGCCCGTGCCCGTCGAGGCCGATGACCGCCGCTTCCTGCTGTTGGATGTCGCCCCGGTTTTCAAACAGAACACTGCATTCTTTGCGGCATTGCATGCCCAGATGGATGCTGGTGGCCGCGAGGCGCTGATGTACGACCTGATGACTGAGAACTTGTCCGGTTTCTCACCACGCAACAAACCCGCGTCGCCGTTTGGTGCAGACGTGAAACTGCGCAGCGCCGACACCCCTACACGGTGGCTGTTTGAATGCCTCAACTGCAACGCCTATTTTGAAATTTATGGGGCAGTCCCATTGTTCCCGGCTGCTGGCGTGGGTGCATCACATCCAAAAGACAAGCTGTTTGCCGGGTATCAGTACTGGTGCAAAACTTCACAAGAGCGCTACACGATGGGTCAAAGCGAATTTTTCAAGCGTTTGCGTGGGCTACTGGGTACATCCATGATGGAGGTACGCCCGGCGGCACCAGCTGGTCAGGCGCGTGAACGCCAGGTAGTCCTATCTGGCTTGGGTGCCTGCCGGGGTGAGTTTGAAGCCGCTGCGGGGGTTATTGGTGCAGTAACCTGGGATGCCATTTAGGGGCGAAGTTGACCGGCTGGCAGTTCCGTCCGGTCGTGTCCCATGACGTGGTGTAAGTCCACAGCCCGGACAGGCTGAGATACACATTACTCAGCGTGCCACAGCGGACAGCCGAGTCGGAGGAGTATCGCAGAGCGTTTGCAAGCCTTCAAGTTGCATGTATCTGCGGTTCAAACTCCACTCGTCGTTCTGCTCCAACATCATGGCGCCCACCAG
>CAIYDK010000398.1 GCA_903924955.1 uncultured beta proteobacterium
AGGCCAATGTTGGCATTCAACTGAGCGTGGCGCCACAAACTGGGGTTGACGGTATCCGCGGCCTTTCCGTCCAGAAAGCTGTAGGCGTCAAAGTCTTTTAGCACCGTGCCATCCGCTTGCACGAGCTTGCCCGTAGGTTTGGCTATGAATCCGCGCTTGGCGTTTTCAAAGTCTTGCTGGTCACCCAGGTTCAGGCTTTTGGCGAACTCGGCATTGGTGGCCACGGTGGTGGGAGTGGCGCCTCCGACCGCGCCGCCGCCACTGGTCTTGCTGCAGCCGGTGGCCACTGTCATGAGTGCTGCCACGAGCGCGATATTGAGTTTTTTCATATGCTGCTCTCCTCGGTGTTTTTGACGCGGCTTGCTCGATTGATTCGTTTTCCGGGCGACGAAATGCCTGTAGCCGCCAACGAAATTACACAGTGTGCAATGCAAAGCGTGCAATCTGGATTTACTGTGACACCGGGCAAAAAGAATTTCTTGCCGGGCTTCTGTGTGGATTGATCCAATTCTAGGGTGCTGCGGGACTCGAAACTCCATTCGCCTCTGAAATCAGGCCATGGAGGAGCCTGCTGCCGGCACACCGGCGTCACTACCGGTTTCTTCAGCGGCGTATTCTGCGCCACCAAAACGCAGTGCGGAGTGCGCACGGTCCGATTGCAGCATGGGGTAAAACATTTGGTGGTACCAGCGTTCCTGACCAAACACCCGGTCACCCTGCAGGCCGACTGCGGCGGGGTACTGTTGCGTGATGTGGGCAGTGCCAAACAGCACGTCCCAGATAAACAGCATGTTGCCGAAGTTGCCTTTGTAGTGACCAATGCCGTCCGCGTTGGTGATTGCGTGGTGCGCCCAATGGGTGGCGGGAGTGGAGATGGTGCGTTGCACGACCCACATCAGGGGGCGCAGGGCAGGGATGCGATATAGCGGCTCGTCCCAGCGCCAGGCGCAATGCGCACCAAGAATGATGGTGACCTTCAGGACGAAGTAGTAGGCATAGACGCTGCCAAAACCGAGATACAACGCTATGCCCGCAAACCAAAGCCCAGGCATCAGCATGTAGTACAGGAAATTGTTGCGGTACGTGATGCGGATGCTCATGTAGGTCGCGCTATGGTGGGCGCGATGCAGCGGCCACAGCAAGGGGCTGTGTGACGCGCGGTGCCACAGGTATTGGGTCAGATCGTCGCAGATCAACAGCAAGCCGAACATGGCCCACGCGGGTAGGTCCGCCAGTGCGCCATTTTGCGCAGGAATCAGCCAGCCGCAGAGTTTGCTAGTTGCCAGAATGGAGACGGGTTGTGCGATGGCCACCAGGCTCAGGAACATGAACAGTTCGAGCTTGGTGTCGTTGGCGTTGGCGTGGACGGTGTCTTTGTAACGTCGCGACGCCCATTCCATGCCAGCAAAGCCTAGCATGGCGGTCAGGATCAATGTATTTTGGATCAGAGAATTCATCGTGACGTGTCCTCTTGTTGTTGGCGGTGTCTCAGGAGTGCGATTGAACTCCGCCCAGCGATTTGCGTCCAATGCATATTTCGTTAAAAATCGATGCATTCAATGCATAATTGGCTTCAAGGAGGTGCTATTCATGGACCTGAAGCGACTCAGACATTTGGTGTCTCTGGCCGATACGCGCAATTTCGGGCGCGCAGCTGTCCAGTGCCACCTGACCCAGTCGGCCTTCAGCCGCAGCATTCAGGCCGCCGAAGATGAAATGGGCTTGCTGTTATTCGACCGGGGAACGGTCGAGGCAACCTGTACCGAGGCGGGTGCTTTCGTTGTCGAGCGTGCCCGCAAGCTGCTGTTTGATAACAGTTGCCTGGAGCGCGATGTCAGTCTGTACCGTGAGCGCCTCATTGGAGATTTGGCCTTTGGTGGGGGCCCCTATCCCGCGGCCACCATCGTGCCACCTCTGTTGACCGAAATCCGCACACGCTTTCCCAGTGTGTGTGTTCGCGTTGAGGTGAACAATGCCGACTACCTGGCAGCACACTTGCGGGCCGAGGAGTTGGACTTTTATCTGGCGGATATGCGCAATGTCATTGCAGCCGCTGACTTGACCATTGCCCCGGTTGCCAAACTCTCCGGCGGGTTCTACGTGCGTGCCGGTCACCCGTTGCTGGCCCAGGCGGTTGTAACAGCGGCCTCATTGCTGCCCTTTGGCATCGCCAGCGTACGCCTGCCCGAAGCCGTGCAGGTGGGTTTGGGGGCGCTGATGGGGCTTGGCGATGGAAAGCGTGTGCCGCTGGCCGTGGAGTGTGATGATTTGAGTCTGCTGAAGTCACTGGCCGAGACCACCGACACGGTGATTGGCTCTACCGATGCCGGTACGGTGCAAGACGTGGCCAGCAAGCGGCTGGTTCGCCTGGAGGTGACCGACATTGCCCCGCTGTTTGCCGACATGGCCGTCGTGTCGCTCAAGGGAAGAAGTTATTCCCCCATGGCGCAGTTCGCCGTGGACTTCATTGTTCGCCAGGCTCAGGCCCTGGCCCCGGTTTAAAGCCGGTGACAGCCGATAATGGGGCGCTTACGATCCGCAGAAATTATGAAATTCAAGAACTTGATGTGCACAGCCCTGTTGGCACTGCTGTTTCACACCGGACCCGGTGCGGGGTTCGCTCTGGCCCAGTCGCAGCAGCCTCAGCCGCAGCCCACCCTGGCCCAGGTGTATGCGCTCACGAATGCCCGCAAGCTTGACCGCGCCCAGGTGCTGATGGATCAGGTGCTGGCGCGCGAGCCCAACAGCGCCGAGGCCCACTTTGTGCAAGCCGAATTGTTTGCCCGCATGGGCGAGTTGGCGCGTGCACGCGCCAGCCTTGCCGTCGCAGAAAAGTGGGCCCCGGGGTTGGGCTTTGCACGTGCCGAGTCCGTGCAGGCCCTGCGCAGCCAGACCGCGGAGCCGAATCTGGTTGGCGCCGGGCAGGGGCTGACCTTTCACCGCGGGCTGGACGCAGGCGGCAGCGCCAATACTTCACTGGCCTCGGCTGGTTGGACCCTTTTGGTTGTCGGTGGCGGGCTGGTGGTGGGCTTTGTTCTCTATCGGCGCCGATCGCGCAGCCAGCGCCACCCCGAACACCCCCCTGCGTGAGCGCCCGGCTGTCAGCTTCACGAAGCTTCGCGCCGTACACTGCCTTGCACTGACTGAGAGGCACTTGACTATGACGAACACTATCCATGCAACGCTGATTCCCGGGGACGGCATTGGCCCTGAAATTGTCGACGCCACCCTGGCCGCACTGGATGCGCTGGGTGCGCCGTTTGTCTGGGACCGACAGATTGCCGGTCTGGGCGGTGTGCAACTGGCCGGCGACCCGCTTCCAGCTGCCACATTGGACAGCATCCGGCGCACTCGCCTGGCACTCAAGGGCCCGCTGGAGACTCCCTCGGGCGGCGGCTATCGCTCGTCAAATGTGCGCCTGCGCGAAGAGTTTCAGCTGTATGCCAATCTGCGCCCGGCTCGCACCATCGTTCCCGGCGGACGTTTTGACAAGATTGACCTGGTGGTGGTGCGCGAGAACCTTGAAGGCCTGTACATCGGGCACGAACACTATGTGAAGATCGACGAAGACCCGCACGCAGTGGCCATGGCCACTGGCATTAACACCCGCGCGGGTAGCCGTCGCCTGCTGGAATACGCGTTCGAGCACGCTGTGACTACCGGGCGCAAAAAAGTCACCATCGTGCACAAGGCCAACATCATGAAGGCGCTGACCGGCATCTTTCTGGAGACCGGGCTGGAGCTGTACGAGCGCAAGTACAAAGGCAAGTTCGAACTGGACACGGTCATCATCGACGCCTGTGCCATGAAGCTGGTGCTCAACCCCTGGCAGTTCGACATGCTGGTGACCACCAACCTGTTTGGCGACATCTTGTCTGACCTGGTGGCTGGGTTGGTGGGTGGCCTGGGCATGGCTCCCGGCGCCAATATCGGCGCCGACGCCGCCATATTTGAAGCGGTGCACGGCTCTGCGCCCGACATTGCGGGCAAGGGCATTGCCAACCCCATTGCATTGATGCTGGCCGCCGCCATGATGCTGGACCATTGCAAGCTGCCCGACATGGCAGCCCGTTTGCGGGTCGCCATTGATCAGACGCTTAACCTGGACAACATTCGCACTGGCGACCTGGGTGGCAAGGCCGGTACGGCTGAATTCACCAAAGCACTGGTCAGCCGTATCAAGGGCTGAACGGCCAGCGAAGGTGATCCGCCCGAGCAGGTTTTGTGGAGTCCACGCCATGCCCCGTTTTGCCGCCAATCTCAGCTTTCTATACAACGAGCATGTTTTTCTGGATCGCTTTGCTGCCGCTGCGCAGGACGGCTTTCAGGCGGTGGAATACCTGTTTCCCTATGCGTTTTCCGCCCAAGATCTGGCGCAGCGCCTGGCTGACCACGGCCTGCAACAGGTGCTGTTCAACGCGCCGCCCGGCGACTGGGACGCCGGTGAGCGTGGCCTGGCCTGCCTCCCCGGGCGCGAGGTCGAGTTCCGCGACGGCTTTGCCGTTGCGCTGGACTATGCCCACACGCTGAATTGCCCCCGCATTCACGTCATGGCCGGACTGGCGCCCAAGGGCGTCGAGCGCGCCGCATTGCAAGCCACCTATGAGTGCAATATGGCATGGGCTGCAGAAATGGCCGCCAGTTCAGGATGCGATGTGCTGATCGAGCCCATCAATACACGCGATATCCCGGGCTTCTTCCTGAACCGGCAGGACGAGGCGCACCGTATTGTGCAAGGCATTGGCGCACCCAACCTCAAGGTTCAGTTCGACCTGTACCACTGCCAGATTGTCGAGGGCGATGTGGCCAGCAAGATTCGCCAGTACCTGCCCACCGGGCGCGTGGGGCATTTCCAGATTGCCGGTGTGCCCGAGCGCCATGAGCCCCATGTGGGCGAGTTGAATTACGCCTACCTTTTTCAGGTGATCGACGAGGTGGCTCTGCAGTGTGATTGGAGTGGCTGGGTTGGTTGTGAATACCGGCCAGCACTCGGAGCGGTTGACGCAGCCACGTCGAAGGGGCTGACCTGGATGAAGTCTTTAGTGAAATCCGGGAGCTGATTGCGGGTGAAAACAAGCTGTAGCCCCCGTCAATACTGCGTAAGCAGCTATAAAAATAGTAGTATTTAACCGGCAGCTGTGGTTGCCATGCGCAGCCTGCGGGCCGCATCTTCGGCCCGTGCATCGTCAATCTCGCGCAGCACGGCCTGCATGTCCACATCGGCATGGGCGCGCTCAAAGTGGCCCGTCAAGAGGGTTTCGTTGTTCAGCAAACCCGCCTGGTACAGGCTCCAAATTTCCGGTCCGTATTGGGTATGCAGCAGTTCGGGCGCAAACTGGCCAAAGAAGTCCCGCAGATTGTTCACATCGCGCAGGAGCATGCGCTGCGCGTGGTTGTTTCCGGCGGCGTCTACCGCCTGGGGCAGGTCGATGATGACGGGTTCATCCACACCATCCACACCATCCACGCCGGGGGTGTGGGCCAGCAGGATGTTGAATTCGGACAGGTCCCCGTGCACCACGCCGGCGCACAGCATGCGCACAACCTCAGCTATCAGCGTGGCGTGGTGGGCGCGGGCCTGCTCGGGTGCGAACGCCACATCGTTGAGGCGCGGGGCGGCGTCGCCATCGGCATCGGTTACCAGCTCCATCAGCAGCACGCCGTCGTGAAAGTTGTACGGTTGGGGTACGCGCACGCCGGCCGCAGCCAGGCGGTAGAGCGCATCGACCTCGGCGCTTTGCCAGGCCGCCTCTTGCTCCTGGCGGCCAAACCGGCTGCCCTTGGCCATGGCTCGGGCGGATCGTGAGTTTTTGACCTTGCGGTTTTCGGTGTAATCCACCGCCTGGCGAAAACTGCGGTGTGTGGCTTCCTTGTAGATCTTGGCGCAGCGCGTTTCGTCGCCAATGCGCACCACAAAAACCATGGCCTCCTTGCCACTCATCAGTTGCCGAACTACGGTGTCGATCAGGCCTTCTTCAATAAGCGATTGCAGTCTGGGAGGTGGTTTCATGTGGTGGTGTTTGCGCGTGCGGACACCGGGATTGTGACCTGAACGCGCAATCCCTAGCGTTCGTCGCGGGAATCCCGGCGGTGTTCACTTCGGCGTTCGTCACGGTGTCCGTAGGGCCGTGCTTCGAGTTGGCGGTAGTAGCCCGCGCCCCGCAGGTGCTCGTTGTGGTTTTCCCACCAGCGGTTGCTCTGATCGACACGAACAAAGTGCACCGGGCGCCCGCAGGCGTGGTAGCGAGCGCAGTGGCGACCCCAGTCGCGATGTTCTTCCTGTGGCACATTCAGGTACATGATCGGCGCACCGTAGACTGGTTGGCCGTAAATGACCGGCTGGGCATTCCAGACAGGGGGAGGCGGGTTATTGCCAAGCGATACCTGACCGAAAACCCCCGGGGCAAACGCGCCACCCACGGTGACATTCACATACGCCTGTGCTTGCGCCGCACCGGCAAGGCTGAGGGTGAGTGCCACTGTCGCTAGCACCTTGGAGGGACTGAAATTCATGGTGTATCTCGTACAACAACAGTCGCATAGGCTCCGACCGTCTTGAGCACGCCCTGGTTTTCGCCTGGGGTTGTCTATGTAACGGCGGGCCGCATATCGTGTTGACGCCGCTTACCATTCTTTACAAGTCGCCGCAGGTCGGTCCGAACCTCAGCTAACGCACCAGAACCGACCAACCCGCCTGGCGGTTGACCTTGTTGTTTTCGTACTCCCACACGGTGCCACATCGTTCGCAACGGTACTTGGTGATGGTGACTGACCCGTGCCTGTGCGCCACGTTGCGGTGCGTGCCTTGGATCAGTTCAGGGTGCCCCTTGGCTTTGCGCCAGTTTTGCTGTATGCCAGCACAGGAGTCACACATCTCCGCGGTTTTGATTTCGGTCGGAGGTGTTTTGTCTTCGGTCATGGGGTTGTTCTTGAAGTGATGGGGGTGATTGTCGCCGCGTAAAGTGAATTGGGCCAACGCAATCCGCGCAAGCGCGCGTGCGCTTCGTCCTCATATTGCACCGGCAACTGGTTCTTGGCTCGCAAGTAGTGGTGGGTGAATACCTCCAGGTAAGCCTCAAGCGCCTGCGCCGCCAGATGCTCACCGGCCAGGTCCATGCACAGGGCAGCCACTTCGGACGTGCAAAAATGGTCATCGCGGCGGGATCGGCGCAGGCGGTAGCGCGAGATCTGCTCGGGCTGCAAACTCAGCACAGGCAGGTGGTCCAGATAGGGGCTTTTGCGGAACATCTTGCGCGCCTCGGGCCACGTGGCGTCTAACAGCACAAACAGCGGGCGTGGCCCCCACGCTCCACCGCCGCGCGGGTCGCTGCCCCCCGAGGGGGCTAACCCGCCTTGGGGCGGCCCGGCGGCGGGTTGTGTCGCTGTGTTGTAGCCAATCAGCGTAGTGACCACCCGCTCTGGCGCAACAAACTCCCCAGGAAACACCAGATACGGCTGCCATTGCGGGTCAACCAGCATGGCCAAGAGGGCGGGGTCTGCTGCGGTGCGCGCCCAGCCAAAGGCCGCCGTGTCGGCCACTATATCGGCAATCAGCCAGCCCGTGTTGCTGGGTTTGAGTGGTTCAATGTCCGCCATGATCAGGCACACGCCCGCGCGCGTAGTCAGGATGGGGCGCAAGGCACACATGCAGTGGCTGGGTACCAACCGGCACCCCGCGCAGCGCTCACCGTGCGGCCCACCCCGGGCGAGAAAGGGCTTTGCGCTGCGCGCCAATCGTGCAGAACGCAGGCGGGAAACGGCATGAGGCGCGAAAATGGGGGGCATTCAGGGCTTTGGGCTGCTGCTGTCGACTTGCTCCAGCGCAAACATCGGCAGATCCGACTGCCGACTTAGCCACACGCCGCCGCCTAGCTCGGTGAATTGTTTCGACAGACCGCTGCGATACAGCCGGGACGGGTGCTTGAACAGGCGTGGGTCGGTTAGCGCTTCATCCAGAATCTCCTGATCCCAGTCCTCGCTGGTGACGGCTTCCACGTACAGCGCGCCGCTGCACAGTTGCCCCAGGTTACGCATGGCGACTTTCAAATCCGGCTCCGCCAGGTAGGGCAGCACACCCTGGCAGATCACCAGATCAAACGGGGTCTTGGCCTTGTAGTTGATTACGGATCCGCGCTCCCAGCCAAAGCGTCCGCATAGATATTCGCTGTATTCCACGCCATGAAACTGTGCGTGCGGGTAGTGCCGCTTGATCACGTCCCGCCACAGCCCAATGCCACAGCCTACATCCAGCACGCGCCGCACGGGCACCCGGACGAACTGCAGATAGCTGCACACAAAAGCACCCAGCCGCTCGACGTGCGCAGGGTCGACAACACGGGTTTTCTGGTTGAAGTAGAAGCGCTGGTAGTACGCCTCGTCGAACAGGCTCTTGTCGGCAGATTTCATTTGCCATTCCTTTCAAGCTACGAAGCCAGGGCCCCAAAAATTCTGGCGCGGTCATCCTTGTGCGGTGGTTGGCGTTGTATAGGGGCAAGAAGTACCTTTGCCCAAACAGGAGGAGCACCATGATGAGATTTCCAACCCTGACCTGCATTGCAGCAGTTTGTGTCGCGGCGGCCCTGGGTGGCTGCGTGGTCGCACCGATGGGTGCGCATCCGGCCCACGGTGGCCCGGGCTATGTCGCGCCACCGGGCGTGGTCTATGTGGCTCCCACTTACGCTATACCCGGGCCCGGCTATGCATGGCAGTACCACGGGTCTTTTGGCTGGGGTTGGCGCCACGCCGACCATGGTTGGCATCGCGGCTGGCGGTAAACCAGCCGGAGTCAGCGCACCCTACTTGGCTGGGCGGTGCAAGGCGCACAGTTTGTTGCCATCGGGGTCTCGCAGATACGCCAGGTAAAGCTTGCCAACCGCGCCATCGCGCCAGCCCGGAGGGTCTTCACACGTCGTGCCGCCGTTGGCCACGCCAGCGGCATGGAATTTATCCGCTTGTTCAGGCGACTCCATGTTGAACCCCAGCGTGCTGCCATTACCGTGCGTAGCGGGCTCGCCGTTGATGGGCGTGGTAATGCCGAACGTACCGGTGGGGCTGCGGTAGAAATACCGGGTCTTGTTGGCAACGCCAGGGGCGATGCCTAGCGAGCCCAGGAGCGCGTCGTAAAACTTTCTGGAAACCTCAAGGTCATTGACTCCGACCATTACATGACTGAACATAGCTTTCTCCGTTAAGCCCTCGTGGTGGGCAGTTTGACTGGATGCCATGTTAACGGTTGGTTGGCCGAACGGCCGTTAAATAGCAGGTCGTGTTCAATTTTCATGATCCCCTTGCAGATGAATCCGTAGGGGGCAGCCACCTGGCCAATGCATCCGGCTCCAATAAAGTATGGGGTAAAAAGTACCTGCAGCCACCGTGTAATAAGCACGAGCAGCTATCAAAAACATAGTGAGTGCGTCGCCGACAGGCGCAGACCGTCAGAGGACCCGGTATGCGCCAAGTCAATACATGGCGAGATTCCCCTGAACGCGGTGCCAGGCTGGCATACCATCGGGCGCCCACTACGGGTCAAACCCTCAGAATGTGATTGATCCGCTTGAAGAACCATGAAACTTTTCCTCAAACCCTTGTTGCTGAGCGCGCTTCTTGTTGGCTGCTGCGCAGGCGTTCAGGCGGCAGAACCTGCCAATACGGCCAAGTCCGCCACCGCGGCCAATCGCACGGTGCTGCTGGAAGTCAAACCTGACCCCTGGCAAGTGCGGCGCAAGCAGGTCATCGACCTGGTAGCAACCATCGTCAAAAGCGAATACAAAGACAAGGCCGCCAAGGACAAGTTCGACAAAGTCCTGGCCAGCTTTGACAAAGACTTTGTTTCCATCACCCCGATGGAGGCGATGGACTTGCAGCGCATTTACTATGTGCCCTTGTCCAAGCCGGTGGAGATGGAAAGCAACCTGGGGGTGGTGGTGGCGCTGGCCACGCTGGGCTGGTACGACGCGCTGCGTTTTGCCGACGCAAGCGGGCGTGCTGAGATTCAAGACAACGAAAGCTTCTTTCTGCGTGCGTTTACCGCTCCGGGCAGTAAGTCACTGGACGAAGTGGTCGCGTTCTTGAAAGACAAGCCGCTGGAGGCTGCGCGTGCGGTCAAAACGGGTACCGATGCCGCGCGCACGGTGCTGGGCCGCATCCACTATGACATCCATTGGCCTGCCTCGTATGGTTTGCTGCGTTCGCAATGCGCGTTGCAGCGGGAGCAAAACTGCAAACGCCCGGTGCCACTGGCGCAGGATCAGTGGCCGGCCGCTTTTGAGGAGGCGGTAGCCGCCACCACACGCTATTACCGCGACAACAGCAAGCACTAAACCAGGTTCTACCCATGTTCAAACTTACCCTTGCAGATTTCACGCTCGAACACTTCATGCAGCACTACTGGCAGCAAAAGCCGGTGGTCATCCGCCAGGGGTTCAAGAAATTTGCAGACCCTATCAGCCCCGAAGACCTGGCCGGTCTGGCCTGCGAAGAACAAGTCGATTCACGGCTGGTCTACAAGAAGCGGGGCAAGTGGCAGGCCGAGAACGGCCCCTTTGAGTCGTATGACCACATGGACAAAACTGGCTGGTCGCTGATCGTGCAGGCCGTCAACCACTGGTCGCCCGAGGTGGCCGAATTGGTCAAGCCCTTTGCCTTCATTCCCAAGTGGCGGCTGGACGATGTGATGATCAGCTACTCCACGCCCAAGGGCGGCGTGGGCCCGCACATTGACCTGTACGATGTGTTCATCTGCCAGGGCTCAGGCAAGCGCCAGTGGCGCGTGGGCGACAAGGGTGAACACCGTCAATTTGCGGCGCACGCAGCGCTGTTGCATGTGGACCCGTTCGAGGCCATCATCGACGTGGAATTGCTGCCCGGCGACATTTTGTACATCCCGCCGGGCTTTCCGCATGACGGCGTGTCGCTGGAGACGTCCATGAGTTTCTCGGTGGGTTTTCGGGGTAAGTCGGCCTGCGACATGCTCAGCGGCCTGGCCGACCATGTGATTGACAAGGAACTGGGTAGCACCCTGTTCAGCGACCCGGGCCGGCCCATTCACAAGAATCAAGGCCAGATCAATGCCAGCGACTTTGCGCACATCAAGGCACAGCTGCAGTCCATCCTGGACGACGATACGCTGGTGGCCGACTTTGCCGGAGGCTTCCTGTCCAGAACCAAGTGCCAGCTTGATCTGCAGGCGCTGGACGAACCGCTGGATGAGGCCGACCTGCTCAACACCCTGACGACGCAACCGATGCTGCGCACCGGTGGCTTGCGCTGCTTCTATGTGGATCAGACGGCAGCCGACGGAGTTTGCTATGTGGATGGCGAGCGGCATGCCTTTGGTGCCAAAGCGCAGGTCGCTGTGAAGGCATTGTGCGACCACGACACGGTCAGTCACGCGCAGTTGCGCGGCGGTTTGAAGAACCCGGAGTTTGTGACTGCGCTGACCCAGTGGGTGAACGCTGGTTACTGGTACTTCCAGGATTGAGCACCCCGACCCACGCGCGATGAGTCGGGTCAATGGTTTACCCGCAGCGCGGATTTACAGGCCTGTGCTAAGGTCTGCGGCTTGTCTTTTTTGACCTATCCAAAAACCATGAAACGACTTCTCATTACCGCGGGCCTTTTGCTCTCATCGGTGCTGTCACAAGCAGCACCGGTGGCTGTTAAAGGCTATGCCCACGTCAAAACCGCAGGCAGCATCGACGAGTACACGCTGACATCCAACGGTCTGCAGGTCTTGCTGATGCCCGAGCATTCCAGTCCGACCCTGACCTTCATGGTCACCTACCGTGTGGGATCCAGGAACGAAGTGACCGGCACCACTGGCGCTACACACCTGCTGGAGCACCTGATGTTCAAGGGCTCCAAGAACCACACGCGCCAGAAGGGCAACAACGTGGACCAGTTGCTGGAGCGCACGGGCGCCCGCTACAACGCCACCACCTGGCTGGACCGCACCAATTACTACGAAAACATGGGCAGCGAGCACCTGGCTACCGCTGTGGGCATGGAAGCCGACCGCATGCGCAACCTGCTGCTGCGCGAAGAAGACCGCAAGCCCGAGATGACCGTGGTGCGCAACGAATTTGAGCGTGGCGAGAACTCACCCATTCAGGCGCTGTACAAAGAGATTTATCAGACTGCTTTCGTGGCCCACCCCTACCACCACAGCACCATTGGCCACCGCAGCGATATCGAGAAAGTGTCCATTGAAAAGCTGCGCGAGTTTTACAACACCTTCTACTGGCCCAACAATGCCACGGTCACCATCATTGGCGACTTTGAGCCCGCCCGGGCGCTGGAGTTGGTCAAGAAGTCGTTCGGTGCCTACCCGCATTCGCCAAAGCCCATCCCCGCGCTGTACACCGAGGAGCCGGAGCAAAACGGTGCACGCCGCACAATGGTCAAGCGCGCGGGTCAGCTGGGCGTGGTGGCCGTTGCGCACAAGATTCCAGCCGCCACGCATGCTGACTTTGCCGCCGTGATGCTGATGAGCGCCATCCTCGCGGATGGCAAAAACAGCCGCATGTACAAGGCGATCACCAACAAGAACCTGTCCACTGGCGTGGAAGGCGAGATGGGTATTTTTTCTGACCCATCCATGCACATCGTGTTCGCACCATTGGCGCCAGGCGCCAAGCACGACGAGGTAGAGGCCATCATCGTGCAGGAGATTGAGCGCCTGAAGAAAGACGGCGTAACCGAAGTGGAACTGCAGGCTGCCGTGGCCAAAAACGCTGCCGATGCGGCCTTCAAACTCGATGGCTCGTTTGGCATTGCCGGCAACATCAATGAGTTCATCAGCGCGGGTGACTGGACTCTGTTCTACGGCCTGGACGAGGCCACCAAGAAGGTCACCGTGGCGGACATCCAGCGCGTAGCCAACAAGTATTTGATCGAAGACCACAGCACCACAGGCTGGTTCATTCCCACCAACGCGGGCGCTGCCGTAGCCGGTGCTGCTGGTGCGGCCAAGCCAGATGCCAAGACCGGTTTCAAAGAGTCGCTCGCGGACGGGCCCTACTACTACCGTGACCCGCGCCTCAACGCCGCCATGCAACCCGTCATGGCTATGAACCCTGAGGCGGCCGGTGGCGCAGCACCCGCTCAGACCGGCACCAAGATTGCCCCGAACGCCAGGCGCAGCAAGATCGCCGGCGTGGACGTCATCGCCTACCCCACGGGCGTGAAAGACGTCGTGACCGTGCGTGCATCCCTGCCGGCCGGCCGTTCGCAGGGTATGGCAGGCAATCCGGCCGTGGCCACGCTCACCGCCATGTTGCTTGACCA
>CAIYDK010000399.1 GCA_903924955.1 uncultured beta proteobacterium
CGCGCGACCCAAATCGCGCTGAGTATTTCGGCGTCGGGGCAACCCCATGACCCCGGGTGGGAACCAGCCAAGTTGGAGATGTTGACACTGATCCGGCAGGGCATCGCCATCAACCCGCATTACCGAAAAATCACGCCCATCGTGGCGGACTCCTTAGCCGCCTGGGGCGACTGGAAGAATGCAACCTGGATCTGGGAGTCAGTTCTTGAATCACGCCCTAACGTAGTAGCCATGATGGCCAACGTGGTGCGCGGGCATTTGCAGGCAAAAGAATTTGCCATTGCCCAGAATTACCTGGACAGGGCTATGCGTATTCAGCCCAATGCACCTTCCCTTGCCTCGCTACAGGTCATGGTGTGGAACCAAGCTGGAAAGACCAAGGAGGCTGTGGCCCGCGCTAAAGATCTACTGGAGGCTGGGGTGATCGATCATGAACTGATTCGCACGGCCTATTACTTGGGCATAGAAAATCAGGACTCTGCGCTAGCGATTTTGGCGCTTCAATTACGCATCAAAACCTGGCCGGACCAGGCGGTAGACGGGTGGCTGAAGTTGGGTGATATTTTCAATGCACCTGAAACAAAAGATGAAAACAAAGCCCTGGCAGCCTACCGTTCGGCAATTACGACTGCGCTTTCGGCGCACAGAAGCGCCGTCTTGGCCATGATTCCAAGCGCCTACCGCGACAAGGTTCAATAGGCCGCTGACAACACCGATGCTCTCTGCGGTAGGCCCAAGCCTAAAATCAGCCGATGCTAGCCGCCATTTATCCCTTGTCATGCTTGGCATGAATTCATCTCAATTCCTGCGCCAGGCATTGAATCTTGCCACCCAAAGTCTGACGCTGACATCGCCCAACCCCCGCGTTGGATGCGTCATTGTCGGCCCGGATGAAGCATTACTTGGCCAAGGCCACACCCAGCGCGCAGGTGGTCCCCATGCAGAAATCATGGCATTACGCGATGCCCAAGCAAACGACCATTCCCTAGTAGGCGCAACCGCCTATGTCACGCTTGAACCATGCTCCCACCACGGTCGAACTGGCCCGTGCTGTGATGCCCTGATTTCTGCTGGGATCAAAAAAGTGGTTGCCACCAACACAGACCCCAATCCGCTGGTCGCAGGGCAAGGGTTTGCGCGGTTGCGTGCTGCCGGAGTTGAAGTCGAAGTTCTGCCTGCAGATGATCCGCTGGCGGTCCAGGCCCGCGAACTCAACATCGGCTTCTTCAGCCGAATGGTCCGCAAGAAGCCCTGGGTGCGCATGAAGATTGCCGCCTCACTGGACGGCAAGACCGCGCTGGATAACGGTGCCAGTCAATGGATTACCTCGCCAGAGGCCCGTGCTGACGGCCATGCCTGGCGGGCTCGCGCCTGTGCGGTGCTTACCGGCATTGGCACCGTGTTGCAAGACAGGCCAACACTGAACGTCAGGCTGGTGGAAACACCACGCCAGCCCCACCTGGTCATCGTAGACAGTAACTTGCGAACACCTCCAGATGCTCCTCTTTTTATAGCTGGTCGCGCAGTCTACATATACGCTGCAACCGAAAACGATACTAAAAAACTTGCTCTAGAACAAAGCGGGGCAACGGTTATTTACCTACCCGGAACAAGAGCTGATGGCACTCCAACTGGCAAGGTAGACCTGGCTGCCATGCTTTTGGATTTGGGCCGTCGCGAAATCAATGAACTACACATAGAAGCTGGCCACCAACTCAACGGTTCACTGGTCAGAGAGGGCTTGGTGGATGAATTATTGATCTACCTGGCGCCCAAATTTTTGGGCCATGGGCGGGGCATGGCCCAATTCGGCCCGCTCACGGCCTTGGATCAAGCACTGCAGCTGGATTTTTCGCCCCCCATCCTGGTTGGACCCGACTTGCGAATATTGGCGCGAGTACGCGGCCGCGACGTTTTTTAGCACCACTTTCGGGCGCAGGCCCTTTCCCTGCGAAAATAGCACCATGTTTACAGGAATCATTACCGGCGTGGGCCACATCATCAGCGTCCAGGCCCTGGGCGAATCGGCCAATCACGGCAAGCGTCTGTCTATCGCAACGCCAAGCGCGTACCTGGACGAC
>CAIYDK010000400.1 GCA_903924955.1 uncultured beta proteobacterium
CCGAACCGACACCCATACAACGTGAAGCCATCCCGCCCATACTGCTTGGCTCTGACGTATGGGCCTCGGCGCAAACCGGCTCAGGCAAAACGGCTGCATTTGCATTGCCGGTATTACAGCGCCTGCGGTCACTTCCCGCTGAAAACCGCCACCAGTACGGTCGTGCCATCCGCTCACTCATCATCGTGCCAACCCGTGAACTAGCAGCGCAAGTAGGTGAGGTCATTCGCTGCGCGGCACAGGTCCTGCCACACCACCCCAAGATTATTGTGGCGTCTGGTGGGGTCTCAATCAACCCACAGATGATGGCATTGCGCGGTGGTGCGGATGTTTTGATCGCCACACCTGGTCGGTTACTGGATCTCGCCAAGCAGAATGCCATTCAGCTGGCGACCGTGCGCATACTGGTCTTGGATGAAGCGGACCGACTGCTGGACCTCGGATTTGCCGATGAGCTCTCACGCGTACTGATGCTGCTACCACCCAGTCGTCAAACGCTATTGTTTTCAGCCACGTTTCCACCCGAGGTCAAGGGCTTGGTCGACCGGATGCTGAGAGACCCCGTAGCAATTGCAGTCGCGCCCGATACGATTGTGGCCAATGTCATTGCACAACGGGCCATTCAGGTAGACGCCAGTCGGCGCACGCAACTGCTGCGCCATTTGGTCAAGGAGCAGGGGTGGACGCGTGTGTTGGTATTTGTGGCCACCAAGTACGCAGCGGAACTAGTGGCAGAGAAACTTTACAAGGCCGGCGTGTATGCAACAGCGTTTCATGGCGACTTAAGTCAGGGCGCACGCAGTCAAGTACTGGCCGAATTCAAGGATGAACAGTGGGAAGTGGTCATCACAACCGATTTGGCCTCGCGAGGCATTGATATCTCCAAACTTCCCGTCGTGGTCAACTACGATCTGCCCAGATCGGCCGTTGACTATGTTCACCGCATTGGTCGAACAGGCCGTGCGGGAGAGCCCGGGCTTGCCGTGAGTTTCGTAGATGCCGATTCGCTTGCGCACTTTGCGTTGATCCAGAAGCGACAGGGCATGGACTTGCCGCTGGAAACCATTGCGGGTTTTGAACCGACCGATACACCCACTCCCATTACGCCGCAAAAGGCACCAGACAATGGAGGCATCAAAGGCAAACGCCCCAGCAAAAAAGATAAATTGCGTGCCGCGGCCATCCGCATTCAGGCGCTCTAAAGGGATCTTGGACAGCTTCTGAATCAGTCCTTGCTTTGCGATGCAGGCCGTTGCTGACGGCGGCCATGGGAAGCCAAAATTTCTACAAAAAACTGATTTCCACCGGCTTGAGCCACGGCGTCCATGAGTTCGGTCAGCGTGGCGAAATGCACAACCACTGCCTCCGCTTCCGTCGGACCAAAACGGCAGTCAAAGTCCCAGAAGTCCACGCCGTCCGGCAAAGCACGACGACGCTCACGGCGAACATATTTACGCACTTCGTGTTTGACGGCCTCCAGAACACGGTCGCGGTTTTTGCCTTCTACGGCGAGTGGGAATGTTTTTTTCATGCCGCGATTATGCTGCGCGGCATGCACCCCCTCAGGGAAAGACTATTTTTCGCCCAACAAACCGCGCTTTAGATCGCTCTGAACCGGGTTATCACCCAGCCAGATGCGCAGGACCGCATTGTAAAAAGCAATATCGGGCATGGTCTCGCCTATCTGCTTGCCATTGAGTGTGCTGACAGTTCCTGAACCTGGAACCCAGTCCAATGTAATGATGTCGCCCTTTTTAACTTTATCCAAGCTTGAGAACATTTCACCAAATTTTACGGTTTGACTGATAACCTTGGCCTTTTCCTCTTTGGTCGAGTTCTTGTTCATGGACGTAATGAACAACTGTCCAAACTCTTCACTGTTGACTTCGCGCTGGATATGCAACGCAACCCGTTTGGGTGTCGTTAGAGCCTGAACGTCTGCAGCTGAAGTTTTCTTTTCGCTCAAATAGAGGGCAGCAGCGTACACCTTCACCACAATGATCTGACGCATACCCAGACCATTGAGAATCAGTGATTTGCCGGCCACCGTAGCAGTGTCATCCACCTTGACACCACCAACCTCGGCTGCGTAAGCGGGCATGGCGCATGCCACGGCCAGGACGCCAAGAGGTATCAATGCCTTAAGTTGCTTTACAAATGTCATCGGTTTTCTCCAAAAAAATGTAAAAATTACCCACGATGGCCAATGGCCTTGACTGACCGCCCCACGGATCCACCACCGTCGTCACTGTTTCCCAATTTAAATACGCTGATCGCGCTGGCAAGATGATCCGCTTCATTGTGCATGGATTGGGCTGCACTGGCTGCCTCTTCCACCATGGCGGCATTTTGTTGCGTGACTTCATCCATTCGATTGATAGATTGATTTACCCGCTCTATGCTTTCATTTTGATTCCGATTGGAAGCGGTTATTTCCGCCATGATGGTCGTCACTCGCTTGACGCTATCAACCACCTCAGTCATGGTCGTGCCAGCCTGTCCGACCAAACGACTGCCGTTCTCCACATTCGCAACCGATACGTCAATCAACGTCTTAATTTCTTTGGCCGCCGTGGCTGACCGCTGTGCCAGGCTGCGCACCTCCGAGGCAACCACCGCAAACCCCCGACCCTGCTCACCCGCGCGGGCCGCCTCTACTGCAGC
Source organism: uncultured beta proteobacterium (assembly GCA_903924955.1). GTDB lineage: Bacteria > Pseudomonadota > Gammaproteobacteria > Burkholderiales > Burkholderiaceae_C > Allorhodoferax. Next base: position 2,665 of record CAIYDK010000400.1, read on the forward strand.
ATTGAGCGCCAGAATATTGGTCTGAAACGCGATGCCATCGATCACACCAATGATGTCGGCTATCTTTTTTGATGAAGCGTGAATGGCACCCATGGTGTCAACGACCTGAGACACTACGGAACCGCCTCTTACGGCAACATTGGACGCTGACGCAGCCAGTTGATTGGCTTCCTGTGTACTGTCGGCACTCTGTCGCACGATCAATGTCAACTCATGCATGGAAGACGTCGTCTCCTGCAGAGTATGAGCCTGCTCGACCGTGCGGTCATTGAGCTGGTGATTGCCGGCCGCTATTTCCTGAGCGGTCGAAGCGATTACATGCGAACTGGATCGAACATCACCCACGAGTTGGCGCAAACTGTCATTCATGTGCCGAAGTCCGTCCATCATTCGGCCTAACTCATCCTGACCACCCGATGCGATATCGCTGGTCAAATCCCCCGCCGCCACCCGCTGCGTGATCGACATGGCATTTCTTAAAGGCCCAACAATGCTGCGCGTCACCATGACACCCACCACCGTACTCGCCAGCGCCGCAGCAAGTGCCAGAGCAAGAATAAGAATTTCCGTCTGACGCGCCACCTCGGCCGACTTGTCACCCGCGCTGTCCATCTGGGCGTCCTGATACTTCACAAAAGCATCCAGCGCGTCAAAGTACTTCTTTTGAAGCGGGCGCATTGAAAAGAGATATTTCAGCTGTGCCTCGTCTTTTTTATCGTCATTGACCAAGGTCACAAAAGCCGCCTGCAGTGGACGGAACTTGTCCCGAATTTCTACAATGGTCTTCAGCAGTTCGCGACCTTTTTCATCCGTCAAAATCTTGTCCAGCGTCGCAATAGCATCGTTATTGGCGGCGTTCACTTTCTCGATCTTGTCGATCTCAGCCTTGATCTGACCGGGGTCGGTCATGATCAAAACGCCCAGCATGCCGCGCGAAATTTCATTAATCTGTGCTTTGATGCTGTTCGCAATATTGGTCTTGGGGTAACGGTCTTTGACGATGAGCTCAATCTCGGAGTTCAACCCCGCGATACGGTAGACCGATAAAGCGGCCAGCAACGCCATGAACGCGATGACAACGGTAAAACTTAAAGTCAGCCTTTTGCCGAGACTCAATCCGGAGGAAATCATTTACAGCCCTGTTCTATCTGTCTGACCATTTTGGCACCAGCACTTCAATGAGTCGGCCATACGGCATTGACACCATTATTCTCTGAGTTTGAGAGCGAATGCGTTGGGGTAATCCCTTGTCGATTCAAGCACAGATCAAGTCCTCATAGAAGTGGAAACCATGGCAACTGCTTACCCAATGGGCGTTCGTGGTTTTACGGGCACCCAGCCCAACCACTCGACGTCCGCCCGCTTTCAATTTCTGCGCGATCGGCATGTAGTCACTGTCTCCACTCACAATGACGACCGTTGCAATATGCCCAAAACGGCCCAGGTCCTCCATGGCATCCAGACACAACCGGATGTCTGCTCCATTTTTGGCAGAAACGCCGGGCGGAAACAACTGAATGAGTTCCATCGCGTTATGTAGCAGCACATCACGGTAACGCCCGAAATACTGCCAATTGCAATATGCCCGGTTGATAGCCAGGGGACCATACGACGATGCCATGCTGATAACGGCCTGGATATTAACCAGGGGGTCTTGCACTTTGAAACGATTGTCTTGCTTACTGTAGGACCCTTCCGAGCGAGCTTCGCAAAGGGCTGCGTGAAGGTTTTCAAAGTCCCAATACAGGGCAACGGAACCGGAGGGCACGGGCTCAGTGGGTAGCATGAATATTCTCGGGTAAAACTGCATCCTACCCGCTGAACGCCATTCGACTACCCACCAGCGCGTTTGACGGTGTAACCCTGCGTATTCAACAGCTGAATGACCCGGTCGCAATGGTCCCCTTGAACTTCAATCACACCATCTTTGACTGTTCCACCGGTACCGCACGCGGTCTTGAGTTGCTTACACAGTTCAGTCAAGGCAATATTGTCAAGCAAAACACCCTTCACGACCGTAACCGATTTGCCTCCACGGCCCTTGGTTTCGCGTGATACCCGCACTGTGCCATCGCCGGTGGGCATGGCAGCAAGCTTGCAAACGCACTGCGCAACGGCATTTCGGCACGTCGGGCACATGCGCCCCGAATCGGTGGAGTAAACCAAACCACCCAGGGCCGAAAGCCCAGAAACTTTACCCTTCATCAAAGTGTCCCCAAAAAAACAGTCTAGGGCTATTTCGACAGGCCAAGTGCCCTGCGCTCGGAGCCCTGAAAGGGTGGAATATTTGGGGTCGGCGAACGCACTGACGCCTGCGGCAAAACCAACCCGGTTGTGCCCTCCACCAACTTGAACGCAGCCACCACCTGAACCAGTTCGTGCGCCTGCGACTTGAGACTACTGGCCGCAGCGGCCATTTCCTCTACCAAAGCAGCATTTTGCTGAGTCGCCTGGTCCATTTGGGTAACCGCCTCACCCACTTGCGCCACACCAAGCGACTGCTCGTTGCTGGCTGCGCTGATTTCACCCATGATATCGGTCACACGCTTGATACTTCCGACGACTTCGGTCATCGTCGCCCCCGCCTGATCCACCAGCACAGTACCGCGTTCCACGCGTTCAACACTGGCGCCAATCAGACTCTTGATTTCTTTGGCGGCTTCTGCGCTTCGCCCCGCCAGACTACGCACCTCGGACGCCACCACAGCAAATCCCCGCCCTTGTTCGCCCGCGCGCGCCGCCTCAACCGCAGCATTGAGAGCCAAAATGTTGGTTTGAAACGCAATGCCGTCAATGACACTAATGATGTCGGAGATCTTGCGAGACGATTCGTTGATACCCTTCATTGTTTCCACCACCTGATTCACCACTTCACCCCCTTTAATGGCTACGGTGGACGCATTCATGGCCAACTGGTTCGCCTGGCGGGCGTTGTCCGCGTTTTGTTTGACGGTGGAGCCTAGTTCCTCCATGGATGCTGCGGTCTGTTCCAGCGCACTGGCCTGGTGCTCGGTGCGAGCCGACAGGTCATTATTGCCCTGCGCAATTTCCGCACTGGCCGTGGCAACGCCCTCAGACCCCTGGCGCACATTGGAAACAACCTTGGCCAGCGCCAAACGCATAGATTCCAGCGCGTGCAACACTTGTGACGGTTCATCAGTGCCGCGAGGGTGAATAGCATGGGTCAGATTGCCATCTGCGAACTCCTTGGCGGCACTCACCGCAAAGGCAATGGGACGGGTAATCTGCCTTGTCATCCAGACTGCCAGGGCGGCGGCCATTGCTACGGCGAATCCAATCAAAGCCACTACACTCCACTGCGATCGCGCATACGTCTGTTTGGCCCCGGCGTGAGCCGCATCGGCGCCCTGCGAATTGAGTGCGCTCATGTCCTCAATGTTCTTAAATAGCACCCGAAAAACCGCGCGGGATTCACCATTCAGGAACTCGGTTGTCGCCTGCGCTTCCGCCGGACCAACATCCGACAACGCCAGCAGTTTGTTACTTGCGGCGTAGTACGCCCCAAGGTCTTTTCCAAATTTTTCCCAGACCTGCTTCTCGGCCGGTGTGTCCACCAGCACCTCAAACTTGCGCCCTACTTCGACCAGTCTGGCTTTGTCTGCACTGATGCGGTCGGCCTCCACCTTTTTGTCTGCAGGATCTACGGCCATGGCGTGTTGGGTTTCCGCTTGGCGAAAGTCATTCAGTAAACCCTGCATTTCAGCCGCGTATTTGATACTCGGGAGCCAATTGCTGGCCATCTCCTCGGTATTAGCATTGATGCGCGCCAATTGGATCAAGGAAAACCCACCGATGCCAGCCGTCAGCAACACAATCGACATGAATGCGCCACCCAGCTTCACACTGATTTTGGTATTTGAAAAATTCATGATTCCGAGTTCCAAGAAAAATTTGCCGGTCCGACACCCACTCACGCCACCGCACTGTATATGCAATATCGCCAACAGTGCCCTGCAAAAGGAAGGTTCAAGCGTCTGAGCACACGCAGGTATGTCTCCATGGCGACAAAATTTCCACAAGCCAGTTAAGGTGGTGTAGCCAGGCGCCAGCGAACAGTCCGACCGCCAGACGCTATGCTCGAGGGTTTTACAAACAGTCACGAAAACGAATGATGCAATCGCTTTTTCCATTGGGTTGGGGACATTACCTTGCGGGAGGCCTCATGATCGGATTAGGGGTCAGCCTTTTATTCGTTATGACTGGCTGGATCGGCGGCATGAGCAGTGTCTTCAGCAGCACCTGGTCGTTCATATCTAGACGGGCATTTTTCCAGCAGCCGCGCTTTGTAGATACTCGTGTCTGGCGCCTTGTTTTTGCAGGGGGGTTGATACTTGGCGCTGCCGCTTGGTGGGCCTGGATGGGGCCGCCTGAAGCCCTGCATACAACGATTCCCCTTTGGCAATTGGGAGCCGGAGGCCTATTGGTCGGATTTGGCGCACGCCTCTCCAACGGCTGCACTTCAGGTCACGGAATTTGCGGCCTGAGTTCGTTGCAATTGCCATCGCTTGTGGCAGTACTGACATTCATGGCTACTGGCGCGTTGGCCGCCAATGCGGTGATGTTTCTGGGAGGCCACTGATGTCGGCTTCAAAATTCCTGGCTGTTCTGATCAGCGGCGCCATTTTCGGTTTTGGACTGGCACTTTCAACCATGATCTCGCCCGAAGTTGTATTGGGTTTTTTACGGTTTCAAGACTACGGCTTGATGTTGGTATTGGGCGCAGCGGTGTGCGTCACCCTGCTGGCCTATCAATTGGCACCCCGCATACTGGGGCGCCCACTTCTGGACGACAACTTTGCCATCCGGCCCTCTCTGTTGGACCG
>CAIYDK010000401.1 GCA_903924955.1 uncultured beta proteobacterium
CAACCCAGTTTGGGAAGAAGTTGGGAAATTTGGGAAGAAAAGTGTTGGCGTAAATGCGACACAATGTGCGATGTCTGGCCGAACTCGGCGCTTGATTTCAACTATCGGATTTGCTCACCATGGTGCCTTTGCATCTTCCCGTCTTGATGGCCATGTTCCCAGGGGTTGCGATGCTGGACGTTGACCAGATTGCTTCGCTGACGAAATATGCCAAAGGGCACATCTACAACCTCAGTAGTACCGATAAGCTGCCGTTTAAGCCCGCGAAGGTGTTGGGTGACAAGATATTGGTTTCCATCGTTGAAATGGCCGCTTACATGGACAAGACCATGTTGTCCGATTCACCAAGCGGCGCTGTCGAAGCGCCAAAAGTTGTAAAGCGTAAACCCGGAAGGCCACGCGGTACGACCAAGGCACAGTTGGCTGTCCACGGGTTCCAGAGCGAACTCCACTTTGCTATCGACAGATTCGTGGCCAGTTCAGGCAGCACGGGCATCGGATCTGATGACGCAATGTCTGGCCCTGACCAAAGACGAGCCGCAAAGCAATTACCATTTTTTCTTGACGCTGACGGTCTGGTGGTGGCTTACGGGCTGGACAAAGTCCTTTCCGAAGCGGTCCCAGTGCGGCCACCATCCGCCACCGTCCAATGGATGACATGGGACAACGTACTTGCCAAAGTGTGGCAAGACGAAGAAGCCCGCCTGAACTGGCTCACAAAGTCAGAACCTGCTTTCCCCGGCCTTCGCGAGGCGGTCAAAGCACACCGCGACGCCATTTTGAACAAAATCTGAGCGGTCCCTCAATCGGGGAAAGCTCCCTCTATGGAGTAGGGTCCGCCCTCCGGCGCGACCGAGTGCTCGCCATCCAGAAATTGCCCAACGTAAAGTGCCACCAAATCTGGGGTCATGTTTGCCAATAGCTGGGTCAAATTGGGCAGTTCCATCGACGCTTTATCAACGATGTTTGCAAACGCGCGCAGCCATTCCACGCCCTCACTTGTTGCGAATGCTTCAAGACATTGGCGCGGCGTTGGCCCGTCAATCAGCAGAAGATAGTCCGCACGGATGCGTGGCGATAACGTCATACCGATATTGTGCTGGCGATTGATGGAGCAAGGCAGAACCACTCGACAACCCCCCGCCCCATTTGCTAATCTAATTCCACACCCCCGACGGAGTACCACCGCCCACCAAGGCGGCATCACCACGCCGGACCCCTCGGCGCAACCACATTCATTCAGAGTTCGATTGGCCCCATGCCCGAAGGCGATGTCTCACCGGGCAAATCGAGCCTCTCCCACTGAAAGAGTGCCATGCGCCCAAAGATCGACTCGGAGAAAACTCGCACACCCATCACCCAAAATAAAAAGTCAACCTCTCTCAAACCCAAACCCGCAGGTAAACGCAAGGTCAAGCCACGTATCGGTGACGACGGTCAGCCCGAAGCGGTCACAGCCGTCATGGACCATGCCCCCGTCCACCCCGTTTTTGTATTCACCAACGGCCTGTTTCGCCCCATCCAGAACGGCTCCCGACAATCCGGAACCCACGTTGGCGGCAAGTACACCAAGGGTGCCACCACAGTCGAATTTCAGTGGGACTCTGCCGAGGCCCTGGACATTACCGACCAGTCCGTGTTGTTCTACCTGTGCCAGTTGGGTGCCACGATGAAACGTCGCTCCATGTATGACATGAAAAACTGGGACGCCGTCAACGCAGAGGGCGAGCCGATGGCAAGCCAAGACACCCGCACCCTTGCCAAACTCATGCAGCTCGCTGGTGCTGGTCGCTACCTCCCGCTGGTTGCCATCACCACAACCGCCGCAGAAATTGCCAAAGGAATCGGCCTGTCTTCCACCGGCTCCAATTCAAGGACCGTACTGAACAGCTTGGAGCGGCTCTCCAAAGCCAAAATGACGCGGACCGTGCGCGACACAGCCGACAACGGTGCCAACGGCATCGGCGAAACCATGCTTATTGGCATGGTCGTACAGGCAAAACGCAAAATTGCCATCGCCTTGAATGCCGAGTTATCGAATCGATGCACCAACCACGAAGGCGTGGTCTGGATCAACATGCAAGAACAGCGGGCTCTGGAATCCAAGCCCGCCAAGCGACTCCACGCCTGGTTGAGTGCATGGGCTTGCCAGTACGACAAGAAAGCGATTGGCATGGACATGCTGCCCGGCCATATCTACGGCCCCCTAAAAGGTACCGCCAGTGCAATCCATTCCCGATTGGACACCGCACGTGCCGCCGTGCGTGAAATTGCCGCATTGCCCGGCTGGCATTTCAGCGTCAACATCAAGTCCGACCAGCTCAAAGTCAGAAAGCCACTCTTCGTCGGAACGGACACTGACGCCGCTTTCACGGCGGTGCCATCCGCTACCACGGAGAAAAAATCGCTATGACGGATTTTGCAAAAAGCCGCAAACCCAATGGGGGTGCGGGTTTCCAAGGGGTGGGGGAGGCTGCTCTAGGACTTGAATAAGAAACTTCCAAGAGTTTCTATTTTCAAGGGGTTAAAGCCCCGTCGACGCTCTACGCGCCGTGGCTTCAACCCAGTGGATGACCAGGTGCATCATCCTGTGGATGTATCGAATGCGCATTCCTTGGTGAATGACCCACCCAAAGCCCTCCCAAGTTGCGGGAAGTGCGGGCCAGGTTTTGGGCGGGTGGTGATATCAGGCCTGGATGACCATTACGTCGTCATTCGCACAATCACCAAATACAGCCATGAACATTGCCGAGAGTGAATCCGAACCCGCTCTAAGCAGCAGACGGACAAAAGTCGCCGCAGTTTCGGAGTCCTTGTCTCTCAGGAGGTCACGCGTGCTGGGTTTCAGACCCCGTTGAGCCAACACAGATAACTCTGCGATGGGTGTCCAACTGGCCTGCACGGCTCGAAGAACGGCGACAGCGTCATACTTGGTGCCGACATGCTCGTTGCGAAGTTTGGGGCCGGTTAATTTTGCCCACTGTGTACTACCCGGGAAGACCTGTTCGGTGTCGAATTGCCAGTCGATAGGTGCAAGCAGCAGGGCACCGGTGCGACGCACCGCAGCAATCTGCATGGGTACCGTTGCCTGTGGCATGCAGAGTACCGACTCCGGCGAAGTCTTGATGATCTCCCACATAAGTCTATGGTCAGGGTTGACCAAATACTTGAATCTGTCTGTACCGAGTAAAGCGAGTGCTTCCTCAATCGAGGTGGGGTGCTTGGGCGATGGTTTGGCACTGCGTGCCGTGGAATGGGTGGAGTTCATGTAACGCTTTCAAAAAGGGGTTGTCCCTGATTGGGGTCAAGACCTTGACCCCAACCTTTGAAGCGAACGAGACCGGGAGGGTGAGACGTCCGCTTAACGCAGCGAACGTATGTGGCGGGCCGAAATGCCGCCGTGGGAGGGTTGATTGAAAGTGTGTTTTGTAGACATGTTTGAAGTTTACGCTTTTGCTGATGCTTTGTCAATACGCCATTCAAATAAAGTCTATAACTTTACATTTGCGTGAGAACGGAACGCTGCTTGGGTGTGCACAAAGTGTTTGAGACGCGGTCATTGGTGAAATGGAGTCGCGAGTTCGTTGGCCTCATCCAGACCAATAAGCCTTGGTTCTGAAGGCAACGCTCAATAAGGGCAGTTGAACCTTTTGGAATCGGAACGTGCCCTGCGTTCACAACCACGATTCGCGCCAGGTTCAACTCCCCTTAGCCGCTGGGGCTTATCCCGAAGTCCGACCAACAGGGCGTGGCCTGATGGTCCACGGGGATTGCAGCGCTGTCTCGCAATCACCGACGAACATCGGCTTCTGCTGATCCAGTCTGATGTCAGGGAGTTGTCGGCTGTGGGGGACTTCATCGTGCCCAAAGGTGCCATTGGGGGCGACGTTTCCCGCTTCTGCACGCAGCATATATGCTCATACAGACTTGCGATCAGCCTGCTTCAAAGCCGCCGCGTTGTACGCGCAACTGCAAACAAGCCTTTCAGCGCAACCAGCCGTTACGGACTGGCCAAGTTCTGCAGGCACTTGGCCTTCATGATGCCGGACAACCCGTCACCATAGGTCTCAATGATCTGCTCGTACAACTCGGCGGCCTCTTTGTATTGCTTCTTTGAGAACAAGCCAAAGGCCTGACCGGTGATCGCGCACAGCTGTTGGTCGCGGGATGTGGCCATTGTCTCGGGGTCGTCCCCATGGATTGCAACCAGTTCATAGATCGGTATCTCGCCCTTGCGGCCCTTCACCGTGATGACGTCAATCGGGCGCGTCCAGAGTCTCTCGCCGGCTTCCTTGAAGGTGGCATGGCTGATACAGATCGCAGTCGCAAATTCCTTGTTGATTCCTTCGAGTCGTGCCGCGATGTTGACTCCGTCGCCCATAACTGTGTAGCTCATGCGCTCTTCGGATCCAATATTTCCGACCAGTACCGCGTCGGAGTGGATTCCGATACGAACCGTCAGCGCGGGAAGCCCTTCGGAAACCAGCTGTCGGTTCAACTCAACCATTCTGCGTTGGGATTTCACTGCAGTTGCACAGGCATGGTAAGCATGGTCCTGGTCGAGTAGCGGAGCCCCCCAAAAGGCCATCACCGAATCACCGATGAATTTGTCAACCGTGCCGGACTCCTCCTTGACGGCATACGTTACCAGCGCCAGATACGCTGACACACATTTGAGCAGCGCACGCGATGGCGTTACCTCCGAAATGGTGGAGAAGTCCTTCAGGTCGGTGAACATGATGCTCAGGTAGCGGCTTTCGCCCCCCAACTCGATGGCGGTCCCGGAGCGCAACAGGTCGTTGACCAGATCGCGTGGCACATACGATGAAAAAGCCATGAGCGTGTTGCTCACCTTGGCGACAGCGCCGCTCAGGATGTTGATCTCGACAATCTTGGAGCGCACCCGGCGTTTGGGTTGGGCAAAATTCATCAAGTTGCGTATGTCCTCCGTGAGGTCTTCGATCGGCCTGGAAATGGTGCGTGACAACACATACGTGAGAAGCACCAGCAACAGGCACGCAAAGCCGCCGTAAATGATGAGCCGCCGATTGATTGCATTCAGTCCTTCCAGAAAATCGGAGACGGGCACGAGTGTGAGCACCTCCCAGTCTTTGTTGAACGCGTTTGGAAAAGGTGTGAAACGCGCAAGGTAGACCTCGGAGTTGCTTGTGCCCTTGAACTCAAAATGCCAGTTGCCCGAACTCTTCCTGATTTTGAAGGCCTGCTGGACCGGTTGCCCTTCTGCTTGCAGCACGCTTTGTCTGATCAGGTTGGTCTTTTCGACTTTGTAGCCGTTGTCGGCCCCCGTACTGACAACGATGTTGCCCTCGGTATCAATGATGTAGGTCTCGGCGTTCTTGCTGATTTGAATCGATTTGAGGAATCTCGATATGGCGGTCAATTCGAACGACTCACCAATCATGCCCCGAAATGCGTTGTCCTTGTAGATGGGCGTCTGCACCATGATGGTTGGACGCGACGTGCTACTGGAGACAAACGGTTCGTCGACGTAGACGAAGCGCTCGCGGTCGGCAACTGCCGCCTTTGCAACATTGGTTACCAGATTTTTGTAGTACGGGCGGTCGCGCGGGTCATAGTTGTTGTTGACCGCAAATGTATCGAGTGGTGGCGTGTTGCGGGTTTTGAAAAAGGTAAACGTGGAATTCGCGCGGGAACCTTCGCTGGATTTGGATTGGGGTGTCGGTGCGTTTGCCCGGTCGACAACCCAGAAATTAAACTTTGCCTCGACCGGCGGCACACGCCCGGCGATAACCATGCCTTCACGCATGCCCTGTACCTGGTGAAAACTCCCTTTGTCGGACGCAACAAACACGGACACCAGATTGGGATTATTTTCAAGATGCAGCAACATCGTGTCATGGAACGCCGCACTGTCAAACAAGCGGGGATCATCGCGCACTTGCTTGGCCAATGTCACCAGGGAATCACCTATCGGGTCCAGTAGCGCCAACAGCTTGTCGGAGGACTGGTCGTTGTGATTGCTGATCAACTCCGCTGCATTTTTCTTGTAAATCTCGTAGTTCGTGTTGTACATGTAAACCACAAAAATCGCGAAAGCGGGCAGGATCAGGCACAAAAACAAGGTACTGATGCTCAGTCGCAACTTGACTGAAAACTTTGGACGTTCCTGGGTCACATCGACGTAGTTTTTCATGGTGGTTACCTTGGCGTTGCACTGTGCGGCGGGTTGGCGATGCGCTTGGCCATAGTGCGCACATACGAGGACTCTTTGAAGCGGTTGATCAAGACCATCCAGACCAGACAGCCACACACAAAGAAGGCCGCGCAGTACAGGTACAGGGGAATCAAATAGCCGGTGCCAGTGGCCGCAATAATCGAATTGCTTCGACTAATCATTTCACTCACGCCAACCAGAGATGCGGTGCTCGACGCTAGAAAAGAAATCATGACGCTGGTGCCCCAGGTGGGAACAAACAACAGGGCCGCATCGGAATCGTTGCGCGCGATGTTCTGCCTTGCAATGAACAGGCTTTCGGCGGTGAACCCAATGACCGATGGCGCCAGCCCGATGGCAGCCTTTAGCCATAGGGGAAATGGGATCGTCAAGCCCGTGCCATAGACGGAAAATTCTCGCGGCATGGCGACAACCACAAAAAACAAAAATGCAAGGGTTGGTACGTTGCGAAAAAATCGCGACAAAACGTTGCTCATACTGGCTTGCCGGGCGGTTCCGGAAAAACGTACTGATGCCAGCCAGGCACCCACTGCGGTTCCGATCACAACGGCAATCACGGTGACGCCTATGTTCCACAAAAACCCCGTCAACAAGAATGGGGTCCAAGCAAAAAGCAATGTGAATACTTCGTTCATACAGCGCCCGACCCCGCAGGGTAGAAGTGTCTCTCCAGCAGCTCGAAAGCAGCGATCCAGAAGCTGGTTATCAGGTAATAGGCCAACAGAAGCGTGATCATCATGACCACCAGATTCCCTTTGTCCGCCATGATCAAGTTGACTTGACTCAACAACTCCGGGATGGCAATGGCGGAGGCAATCATGGACATCTTGGTGACATTGATCATTGCCTGCTTAATGGGCCAGCGAGCATATTCAATGGCCTGCCCCACCGACTGCAGGGTTAGCTTGAAGCCCGGCTGGGTGCGTCGAAGATGGCTGGCGGCCTCGATCAATGAAGCCATGACGATCCCGGCGCTGTAATAACCCAGACAAAACACCGCAACCGCCAATGCCGGCAGTTTGACGGCGTACTGCGTCAGCAGCAGCCCGCCCACGCCGAAGAAAACCAGGTACATCATCAGTAGCGGCGGAATGAACCGGCCCAAGTGCATGCACAGGGATGCACCGACGCTGATTAGCGGCACCTTCGCCTCCACAAGTATTGCCACCACCAGTCCCATGGAGAGACTGGCAAATATGCTCAATGCAGTCACCAGCAGGGTGTAGAGCAACCCCTGTGTGAGCTGGCCCCGGTCATAGGGATCGTAGACGTAGCTTAAATCAACCCCTGATTGTTCCTTGATGGCAAGGCCCAGTGCCTGAAGGCCGCTGACGTCGTCCGAAGTGACGAACTCGGTGCGCCGACACTCCGCCGTCCACTGCCCTTTGCTGTTCCGGTTGCAGGTGTAGGTGCCGTCTGCCTGCTTGCGATTCCAGAGTTCAAGTTCGTCATTGGGCCAGCTGCTGCTGCTGACGCCCCAGGTGGTCGCCGTCTTGGTTATCGTCCCGCTGCGGTACCAGTCTGCGACGACATTGCCGAGAAACTGCTCAAACGATTTGCCGCCCTCTGCCTTGCTTAAGAACATCGTCCACGGCGTCACGAGGGCCTCTGGAAACGGGGCGGTATACCCTCGGAACTCCTCTTTCTTCAACAGGTTCTTGATGGCCGGTGCGTTGTACAGAAAACCGTCACAGCGCCCCCCGCCAACGGCCAGAAGGGCGTCACGGACAGTTTTGTAGTTTTGCAGGTTCAGGAGATAGCGCTCGCTGGTGGGCCGGTTGAAATAGGCGCCCTGCAGCGCGCACAGCGTCTTGCCGCGCACGGCGTTCCAATCCTTGAGTCGCTGGTCAGGTCGCAGCATCACCGTGACACCGGTCTCGAAATATCCAGGCTCAATGGCGGTCGCAATTTTTCGCCGCTCCAGCGAGTCCCCCACCGTCGCCAGGAGCAGGTCTACCTCTCCCAACTCCAGTTTCTGGAATCGGGTTTCTGTGCTCACCGGCACCTTGATCAAACCAACCCCCAGCCGCTTCGCAATGTCTTCGGCCAGATCAATTTCAAATCCGACGATGTCACCTTGCGGGTTAATCAGCCCAAAGGGATCGACATCGGTCTTGACGCCAATCCGCACGACGCCAGACGCCTTGATACGCGCCATGGCCGCACTGTCCTCTACCCCAGCCGAATGGGCCGGGAGCGCGGTCGCGATGGCCGTCACGGCGACCAGGCAGAGCCACACTATTTTTTGCACGCCCGTTTTCAATTCGCGCTCCATTTTGCTGCAATGATCTTCTGGATCTCCCGACTGGCCAGCTGCGCTGCAGCAAAGGCTGTGATTTTGTGCATATCAGTCACGCTGGTCTCCTTTGGGAGGGCAATCCGGTTGGTCTGAGCAATAAACGGGCCTGTATCGAACCCTTCATCAATGGCATGGAAAACCACGTTGGTGTAGCGCTTTCCATCACGCATCAACGCGTCAAAAGGATTGCCGCCAATGTATTGGGAGGGCCAGGCGTCGTCGATGCAGGGATGCAGGTTGTAAAAGCCCAGAGCGGGTGTTTCGATCAGCCGTTTGCCGATGCGCTGGCCAAACGTCCCCATCACGCAGATCTCGGGCTGCCACTTTTCTTCGCAGATTGCGTGGAACACCGGATCATTGACTTTTCCCAGAAAAACATCAATGCCTTCAGTCTGTGCCAAATCCGGGACCATGGTCTTTTCGTAGGCGGTATGGGGGTATTGCCACACCCGCTTGTCGGCGCTTACAAATGATGCTTCCGGGTTATCGCTGGCAACTCCGACCACGGTGACAGCGTCGCTGATTTCACCATGCAGCAACTCATCAAGCAGGTAAAAGCCCCGGTAAAAACTTCCAAAAATCGCCACCCTGCACTTCTTCATGTCCCGCTCTTTCATGGTTGTTGTCACGCAGCAAAATTTCTGGCATCTGGCATTTGCCACGCAGGGAAGCGCGAATCATGGAAGTTGATGAAGGGCACTTTAGGCGAATGCAACATGGTGGAAGTTCCCAGAAATTCAGAGTCTCACGGAGATTCGGCTACAGGGGGACGAATGCGCTTGAACGAACACTGTTCGCAGCGGCGCATGTGGAAAGCAGATTTAGGCAGTGCACCGAATTTAAGAGCAAGTCGCTAGAGCGTCAGTGCAGTCGAAAAAGTGAACCAACGGCTTCATATTTGTATTTGTATTTGTATTTATATTGTATTTTCACAGAAATTGGTATTAAATGGAATTTATTATATATTTTCAATGTGTCTTTTCGAGTGAAGTCCAATGATGTCAAACACAGCCACAGCCACAGCTGCAGAGATCGTCCGAGCGACCGTAATGAACGGTATGCAGCAAGACCGCTGTTCGTGCGAAACGTCATGCGACGAACGGAGTACACCGATCGCCGAGATGCAAGCCTCGCAGATTGCTGCGCCGTCACGATTCAATGTCTTGATTGCGCTTAAGGACGGGCGCTCCTTGGCCTACAACACACAGTCCAGCTCTTTTGCAGTGTGGACTGCTGCTGAGGTTGCTTCGTACCGCCGTGTGGAGCGAGGTGAACTTCGCATGGGCGAGCCAGACTTGAAGGATTTCGTGACAGCCGGGTATATCGTCCCGGCTGAGGTCGATCAAATTCAGGCATTTGAGGAAATCTACAAAGGTGCGCGCTTCGATCCGTTCAGGATGATAGTGACCATCGCGCCGACTACCTCATGCAATTTCGCATGTGATTACTGCTTTCAGGGCGTCGACAAGCCAAACACAAAGATGTCCGAAGAAGTTCAGGATGCCTTCATCGAATTCCTGGCCAAACGTCTGCCACGCCTGAAAAGTCTCAGCATTGTCTGGTTTGGCGGCGAACCACTGATGGGGATGGCAATCATCCGTCGCTTATCCAGGCGAATGTTGATTTTGTGTCGAAAAGCGCGTGTGAAATACGACGCATTCATCGTCACCAACGGGTACTTCCTGGACGCCAAGGTGGCACGAGAACTCTATTCATTGCGTGTGACTTCCTGCCAGGTTACGTTCGACGGTCCGGCTGCGCACCACGATCAGCGTCGGCACTTAACTTCCGGCCGCCCGACCTTCGAACATATTGTCGAAAACCTGCGGCAGGTCTTAGACGAGGTTCCAATGCAGGTTAGCGTGCGTGTCAACATTGACGAGCGCAACGCCGGTGGGGTCCGTAACCTGTTGGACGACTTCGTGTCCAGGGGGTTCTCCAAACGTCAGACCTTCGGCGTCTATTTCGCGCCAATCGAAGCTATCACTGAATCTTGCCAGTCGTGCGCGCAAGTGGAAATCGGCAAATCTGCGTACGCTCGCATGGAAGCAGAGCTCTATCGGTATGCCGTCGAGCAGGGACTTTGTGGCTTGCCCAAGCCGTCCCTTTTTATTGGCAATTGTCAGGCTGTGCGCCCCAATGGTTTGCTGCTCGCCGCCAATGGCGACATCCACAAGTGCTGGGACACCATGCACGACCCCGAGCTCAAGGTCGGCACCATTTTCGCACCAGACAAATTGGCTGAGCATCCGCTGTTCAAGCGCTGGATGGAGTGGACGCCCTTTGAAAACAATGTCTGTCGAAACTGCAAAATTCTCCCGATCTGCTCAGGATTCTGTGGCTACAAGTTTGTCCATCCCAATCGCACGCATGGCGAGGCGGGGGTATTGCCGTGTCCGAGTTGGAAGTTCAATTTCAACGAACGGATATTTTTGCGCGCAGAGAAGATGGGCATGGTTCGGCTCGAGGATATCGCGGACGAAGACTTACTCACTACTGCGGCCAACGTCGGGGCCAATCACAACATGGACGACTTTTCCAGCATCTCGGGTTATCACCGCCCGTTTCCATTACCGGTGGTAGCGCACGGGGACGCCGTAGCTTAGTTAGGGTTTCAATTTTCCATCAACGTTTCAATTCTACTCAAGAGGTAACACCATGCAATTTATTGACAAACCGTTTACCAGCAACGTCACACTGATGAGTCCGGAGCATGCCTACATGGCCGGTCGTATCAAGACCAGTGACCTAGAGGATTTGCGAAACTTTCAGCGCGCATTCCCCTTCAATCCTGAGCGGGTCGTTGAGGTGTTCAAGGAACTCGTGACGGAGTCGAAAAAGTACACCGGGCCGCCGACGGATGCCCAAAAAGTGGATATTGCGTTTACAAAGCTGCTTCCGCGCTGTTATTCGCCGCAAAGCGTGGGCGACTGGACAGGCGTCATCAGGTTCACGGTTACGGATATGGCTGCATACACCATTACTGTCGACGGGACCAAGGCGAGTGTCGAGGCCGGCACTGGCCCCACGCCGACCAGTTCAATTGAAATGGATTACGAGACCTACCGCTCGGTGATGCGCTTTGAGGTACTCGAAGATTCGCATCTGGTTTCAGACGATGTTTTGCTAGACTGGGAATCGCAGGAAGAGATGGCAGACGTCGAACTTTCCGACGATCAACTTGAAGCAGTGGCTGGAGGCAAAGGCGAGCCTCCCCCACCGGTCCAGGCGTGTGCAGCTGATGCATGCGGTGCCGCTGCATGTGGAGCTGATGCATGCGCTGCTGCAGCATGCGGTGCCGCTGCATGTGGAGCAGCTGCCTGTGCCGCAGCTGCCTGTCCCGCAGCTGCCTGCGGGATAGACGCTGGCATTGGTCCTGACATCGGTGCTTGCGCCATTAACGTCATTCCCTGCGTTCCGTTCATCTAGCTTCCGCGCCCACGGTAGCGTTCTGTCGGAAAGCCGCAATGGTTGTGCCGGAGAAGGTGGCTGTGGCGACGCGTTCTTACTGCTCCTGAAATCCTATGATCATGTTCCCCGTAATGCCGTTCGCAACTACCCTGCAGCCGCCCTTGGCGATAGGGCAGTTCAAAGCGCAATTCGTCGAAGCCGGAATTCCATGTCAGGTTGAACTATTCTATTTTGACTTCATGGCCACTCTTGGACTTGTCACGTACGAACTTATTGGCAAGCTTCGAGGAGTAAATGCCCAGCTCGGCGAATGGCTGTTTGCGCGGCAAGTATGGGACGATGCATTCGGACCTAGTGATGAGGAATTCTTTGCAAGTTGCCCGGTTGAAATCCAGAGTTTGCGGCATCCCGACCCCAAACGTTTCTTGCTCCAGGTGCGCGATGAGATCGTGCCTGAGTTTCTTGATCGTTGCTGCGCAAAAGTACTGGCGGCAAAGGATTTGCGGGCTGTGGGTTTCAGTTGCCTGTTTTTTCAGACCATGCCGTCAGCAGCGTTGGCCCGACGACTCAAGCGAGCACGGCCGGATTTGCCGATCGCCTTTGGCGGTGCATCCTTTCACGGTGAAATGGGAGAGGAACTGATTCGAGCGATGCCATGGATCGACGTCGTCTCGATTGGCGAAGCCGACGACGTGATCGTGCCGCTGTTTCAGAAACTCAGTGCCGGCAAACTGCCGTTCGGCTTGCAGGGCTTGTTGTGGCGCGACCAGGATGGGAAGATTCACAGAGGCACGCCGCATTTGCCAGCAACTGCGGCAGTATTGGAAAAACTGCCAACCCCCGATTACCATGACTATTTCGCCCAAGCGGACCAGCACGGTATGCTTGCAAACGCGGATGTGCGCGAGCGGATTTTCATTCCCTATGAAAGCTCTCGAGGTTGCTGGTGGGGACAAAAGCAGCATTGCAAGTTTTGCGGCTTGAACGCCGACGGCATGAACTACAGGGCCAAGAGCGCCGACCGCAGCCTTGAACTGCTGCGCGAACTGTACCGAAATTATCCGACGCGCCACTACATGGCCACGGACAATATTATGCCGCACCATTACTACAACGATTTCCTGCCGCGGCTTGCGAATGACCCGATGGCTAAGGATATCCATCTGTTTTTAGAACTCAAGCCCAACATCACGCGAGAGAGAGTGCGCAGGTTGGCTGCTGCTGGGGTGCGCTCCACGGTGCCGGGGATCGAGAGTCTTTCCACCCATCTGCTGGAGTGCCTGCACAAAGGTACGACGGCCTTGATGAGCGTGCGTACGCTCAAATTATTCCGCGAATACGGCATCATGCCCGGCTGGAGCATCTTGATGCGGATTCCCGGCGAAACGCAGGAAGACTACGATGCGATGAGCGAGATGATTCCTTCGCTGGTGCACTTGTGGCCCCCGTTCGGCGGTCCACGCTCGATTGAACTTCACCGCTTCAGCCCGTATTTTTTTGAGGCCGGACGTTACACCCGCGACGTCAGACCGCAACACTGGTACGCCAGCGTTTTCCCCGAAGGCCGTGTTGATACGGCAAAGGTCGCCTACTATTTCGAGGCTGAGTGGAACGACGTGCTGCCGCCTGATGCTTATGAGGCAACGTCGCGACGGGTCTGGCAGTGGATGGACATCTGGACGCGGAACAGGGAATTGCCGCACTTTCGCCATGTAGGCACTTCAACCGATGGGCCCCTTGAACTCAGTGATACGCGAATGGGCAAGCACCGCGTGTGGCAACTTGATGCCAGGGAAGCTGACATCTACCGCAGTATTGACGAGCCTGTGGGGATCGAAGCACTGCTTGCTCGGCATGGCGGGGATGCCGCTGCGATCATGGTGACGCTCGATGACTTTGTGTCGAACCGGTTGGCCCTTCGCGAGGGGGGACTCTACATGGCACTGGCCCTGCCTGCTGACAGCACTGATCCTACGCTGCAGGAACGGCGCGCCGCACTGCAGCGTGTCGAGCAAGAAGCCGAACGCGACTTGCCGTAGTGTATTCATCGC
>CAIYDK010000402.1 GCA_903924955.1 uncultured beta proteobacterium
CCTCAGCCTGGAGGAAATGGACGCCCTGCTGCGCCAGATGGAGGCAACCGACCGCGCTGACCAGTGCAACCACGGTCGCCCCACCTGGCGCCAAATCAGCCTGCGCGAGCTCGACACCCTGTTTTTGCGTGGGCGCTGATTTGTTGCTAGACTTGGCGCATGGTCGGGGGGGTAGCTCAGCTGGGAGAGCGCTGCGTTCGCAATGCAGAGGTCGTGAGTTCGATCCTCATCCTCTCCACCACCATTTTTCTAAGTCGTTGATTTTTCAATAGTTTATTCATATCAACAACTTACGGCGACTTCTGTGGTGCACAATCATGATGCACATTGCAAAGGAGTCGATATGCGAATTTCATCAAACGTGACCCCGCGTGGTGATGTTTATTACTTCCGGATGCGCGTCCCAGCGCATCTAATCGAGGCCTATGGCCGTCCAATGGTCTCGGTCTCGCTTCATACAAGCGACAAAAACACCGCTCGCCTTAGAGCTCGCAAGCGGCGTGCAGAACTGGATATTGTGTTCGCTGAATTGGAGGCCAAGAGTGGGCGCCCCGATGAGGAATATTGCGGGTCCGTACTACATCTTACTGACGACGATATCAACCGGATATGTGAACGCTATCGAGTCAAGATGCTGACCTCAGATGAGCTTACTCGCATTGGTGGAATTAAACCGGCTGAACGTGAGTTGGACATTGACATCTTTGAAGCCGGTCTGCAAAACATACGAGATGCGTACGCCTTGGGAGACCTTACTGACGTGTATTCAGTTATGCGGGAATTCTTGCGAAGTATCAAGCTCAAAATTCCAGAGTCGTCCCCTGTGTACGAGCGTCTGGCCAGACGTTTTCAGCAAGCTTACTTAGAGTCTTGCGAGGCAATACTTCAGCGGCGCCGTGGTGTCATCGTTGACATACCAATAGTTGCCTCCGATAAGATGACCATCGGCGATGTTTTCAAATGTTGGTTGCGGCAAAAGAAGAATCGCAATGCGAAGACGGTTGCGGCATTCCAAACAACGTTCGAATTATTCAAGACCCTCACGACCGCGCCAACTGCGCGACTTGTCAAGAAGAGTGATGCAGTGACGTTTCGAAATGTTCTGATGGAACGGGATGAAATTTCTTCAGTCACGGTGGCCAAGCACTTGAGCTTCCTTCGGGCCGCATTCAATTGCGCAATGAATGACGGGCTCATTGAGGGCAATCCATTTGACGGAGTGAAGGTGGTCGAAGATGAACAGGAAAGCAAAGAGAAGGCACGAATTCCGTTCGACCCAAGCGAACTGCAAACCATTTTTTCGGGCGCTGTCTACCAGGCCGAGTACAAACCACGACCAAGCCTGGGGGCTGCATGCTACTGGTTACCTCTGCTTTCACTCTTTCAAGGTGCTCGCCTTGAGGAGATAGCGCAGCTCAGACGGGACTCTCTCAAGAAAGACCCAGAACATGGCTGGTACATGAGCATTCAAACCGAAGGCAAAAAGCGAGTAAAAAATGCGAGCTCCTGGAGGAATGTACCCATTCATCCAAGACTAATTGAAATTGGATTTATTGACTACGTCGAGAGCCAAAAGACTCAATTATTCCCTGCACTTCGACCCGACAAATATGGAAAGCTGTCAACCTCATATTCAACATGGTTTGGCCTATACCTGACATCACTTGGCATAAC
>CAIYDK010000403.1 GCA_903924955.1 uncultured beta proteobacterium
ACCCTGGTGTTTTTGAAGCACGAGACCAGTGTGTGGTTTGAAATTACCACCTTGCTGATTCCGGGGCATAACGACTCGGATGATGAGATCACGGCGATGTGCCGCTGGCTGATGCGTGAGCTCGGCCCCGATGTACCGCTGCACTTCTCGGCCTTCCACCCGGATCACAAGATGCCGGATGTGCCGGCGACGCCACCGGCCACACTGGTGCGAGCCCGCAACATCGCGCTCCGGGCGGGGCTTCACTTCGTATATACCGGCAACGTGCACCACGCCGAAGGCGACACCACCTTTTGCCCGGGTTGTCAGGCACCGCTGATCGTGCGCGACTGGTACCAGATCAATCAGTACCGGCTCGATGCTGGCGGCCGCTGTCCGGACTGTGGCACTGTAGTTGACGGGCGCTTTGCCGCGCAAGCCGGTAACTTTGGCCGCAAGCGCATTCCGATTGCACTGGGCCGGGTCTGACAAATGCGGAAATGGCGTACGGCTCGGTTATCCATAATTCCTCCACATTAGGTTCCTACAGTTCGGCTCAGTGAAACAAATTGATGAGGGCCGATCATGATGATGAACAAACCGAAAGCCAGGGGCCATGGCGCTGTCGCCGCCAGCCTTCTCGTATGGATCCTGTCGTGTAGTGGCTGCGGGGGAGGCGCTTCGTCCACGGCTGGCGCTGCACCGGTCACGGCGGAGGCCGTAACCAGCGCGGCAACGACTGCCAATACCAGCATCAATAGCACCGCAAGCACACCAGTCAGTACCGACCAGGTGGCAACGGCGAGCGCACTGTCCCGCGCGGCACCTGCCACGGCCTGGCGTTTCGCACTGGTGGGTGATGCCCATGTGCCTTCATCGAACATACTGGGAGAAATGGCCACGGCGATGGTCGCCGATGGTGTGAGGCTGGCCCTGTTTGCGGGCGACATTACCGAATCTGGGGGCAGTGCTTCTGCCAGCACCTTTGCCGCGCAACTGGCCGCGTGGAAGAGACTGGTGGCTCCCCTGTACGCCGCCGGAATCGGTGTCTACCCGATTCGTGGCAACCACGAAAATGATGCCAGGCAAAGCGTGGACACCTGGAACGCGGCTTTCTCCGGGAGCTACCAGCTTCCGGTCAACGGCCCCACCGGTGAGACCAATCTGAGCTATTCCTTCACCTACAAGAATGCCCTCTTCGTCGGCCTGGACGAGTACGTCAATATCCACCGGGTCAACCAGCCCTGGCTGGACCAGCAGTTTGCCGCCAACCAGACTCGCCCCCATGTTTTCGTCTTCGGTCACGAGCCTGCCTTCAAAGTCTTTCATACCGACAACCTGGATAATTTCGTTACCGAACGCGATACCTTCTGGAAGAGTCTGGCGGCCAGCGGAGCCCGCACTTACCTCACCGGTCACGACCATTTTTTAGATGTGGCGCGCGTGGATGATGGCGACGGCAACCCCAACAACGATATCTACCAGGTGGTTGTTGGAACCGGCGGGGGCGATCTGTTCGACAAGCACAACTACAGCGGCGCCAACTCGAACTACACCCCCACGCAGCTCGCACACACGATGGCCAACGGCTATCTGCTGGTCGAACTCAGCGGTGAAACCGACCAGGACTTAAAGGTGTCCTTAACCTTCAAGCAGCGCACGGTGGGCGCAAGCGGTGCCGTGTCTTACGTGCCGGGTTATTCTTTTGCCTATACCGCCGCAGCCAAAGTGAGCAGCGCACCGTTGGACAACTATCCCGTGGTGGACACCGGAGAAACAGCCTCGTACAACGCCCGTACGGAAATTGCCGCGCCGGCGCCGGGGGCCGCGTTTTATGGGCAGGACGCGCAGTACCAGGGCCTGCAACCCAGTTACAAGGACAATCAGGACGGCACGGTGTCGGACCTCAACACCGGCCTGATGTGGGTCAAGGCCAGGGGTAGCAAGACGAGCTGGGAGCAGGGGGCGGCAGGCGCGGCCAAGAGCGCCGTGGCGGGCTACAGCGACTGGCGCATGCCCACCATCAAGGAGTTGTACTCCCTGATACAGTTCACCGGCGCGCAGGGCACCAGCATGACCAGCACGGCGGGATACATCCCGTTCATCGACAGTAAAGTCTTTGACTTTGTCTATGGCAGCGGCAGCAGCGCCGTGGGTGACCGCGTCATCGACAGCCAGGATTGGTCCGCCAACTTGTATGTTGGCAAGATCATGTCCAACCAGACTGGCGCGTTTGGTGTCAATTTTGCCGATGGCCGCATCAAGGCCTACCCCACAACCTCAAGCAACTATGTCCGCTATGTGCGGGGCAACCCGGTCTACGGTGTCAATGCGTTCAAAAACAATGGCGACGGCACCGTCACCGATGCGGCGACCCACCTCATGTGGTCCCAATCAGACAGCGCGCTGGGAATGAATTGGCAAGCCGCCCTGGCGTGGGTGCAGGAAAAAAACGCCAAGGTCTACCTGGGCCGCAGTGACTGGCGCCTGCCCAGCACCAAGGAGCTGCAAAGTATTGTGGAATACAGCCGCGCTCCGCAATCGGCCGACAGCAGCAAGCAGGGCCCGGCCATCGACCCGGTCTTTAGCTGCACCGCCATCACCAATGAAGGCGGAGAAAGAGACTATCCGTTTTACTGGAGTAGCACCAGCTTCAAGGACGGCAGCACCGACGGCGTCGCGGCGACCTACGTCAGCTTCGGGCGTGCTCTGGGCTATATGAAGCTAAACGGCAGCACCAGCTACGTGCTCGTGGACGCGCACGGTGCCGGAGCCCAACGCAGCGACCCCAAGGCCGGCAGTGTGAGCAACTACCCGCTGGGGACGGACGCCAACGGCCACCCCGTCTACGGCCGCGGACCGCAGGGCGACGTGGTTCGGATCAATAATTTTGTTCGCTTGGTCAGGGATGCGAAGTAGGTAATTCGGGGCGCAGGAATTGCCAAGAAATATATACCATATAGGCCTGTAGCCCTCGTAGAATATGCGTGAGGCGCTCCTGATTCGATAGTGACAGGGCTGGCCTGAATTATTCCTGTTCCTTGTTCCAGCCACCTCCCAAGGCCTTCACCAGTTGCACGCTGGC
>CAIYDK010000404.1 GCA_903924955.1 uncultured beta proteobacterium
CTGGTTGTAATGAGTCGGAAATGATGGAACGTATCCTGAGCGGTGGGGTTGTCGGAAGCCCCAGTCAATACTCACTTGGAGCCAATTTATGAAACCAACGCTAATCAATTTGCTTGACGTAATGGCGAAACACAGCGATGCCCACACTATGGCGGCAAAGGCTATGCCACATTTCGTAGGCTACATGGGTGCTGACAATGGATCGCTCATGCTGTTGTCGGATGACCGGGTTGTGCATAAGGTATTGGCTACCAAAGAGACGTTCACTGCGGTGTCCGAGCATAAGGTGCGCACCGTGCTGTCCGAAGGCCTGGCAGGTTGGGCGCTTAGGCACAAACAAGGTGGATTGGCATCGGATGCCGGAATTGATGAACGCTGGGTTTCTATGGGCGATTCGGCTATTGCTTCTGCACTAGTCGTTCCCATGATGAGCCGAGGCACGGTTATTGGACTGCTTGCATTCCATCATACAGATCGGGGCTATTTCCGTGAGGCTCACCTAGCCCGGGCGGCAGAACTGGCTCAGTTGGTATCTCCATTGTTTGATATTGCCCTCATGACAGAGTCATCCATGGAGTCGCTCGCAAAACTGTGCCGCAGCGCTGCGTATCCATCAACCGTTCTGGATTGGCAAGGCAATGTCAAGGTGGTGAACAAGGCGATGGAGGGCCTTGACATAGTCTGGGAGGGCGGCAATTTCTCCCAGAGCTTGCTTCCGCGTGAGTTGAATGTTGCCTCAATCAAGGAGTGCGACTGGGATGGAATGCGAAAGTTGACCTCCTTGCCCTACGGCGCTTACGCCACTTTGTTTCGTGGTGCCGGCGTCTGGATTCAACTGGCAGAAAGTGCGTAACAGAAGGCTCCAAAGCCACTGTGTTTACCCTTTAATGGAATCGTCGCATCTTGCATAGCTACTACTTAAACACCACAGATTGCCTAAAATGGCCACCATGAACCCAACGACCACAAATCCCAATGGAGCGCGTCCGACAACTTCTACGCGAGCCATTGCAGAATTTCCCGACCATGCCGCCAAAGCTGTTGAGTTATTGAGCATGCGCAGCCCGAGTTTTGCGCTGGCATCCAATGAGGCCGCCTGCATTGTCGCGCTGATGAGGCTCGTGAATTTCTCCGCGGGCACCAGGGTATTTAGTGCTGGCGATGAAACGAACACCGGTTACATGTTGTTGGTTCTGGAAGGTGACGTATCGGTCGACACGGGAAATGTGAGGGGCGGGGCCAAGGTCGATATTTCAGTCCTGGGGCCTGGTGCATTGATCGGAGAACTGGCTCTTATCGATGGTTCTCCGAGGTCGGCCACTTGCACTGCTGTCTCCGGTGTAACTGCAGCAGGGCTATCGGCGGCAGGTTTGCAGCGCTTGACGGAGACCCACCCGCAAGTAGCTGCCAAGTTGGCTATTTATATTGCTCGAAATGCGGGTGACCGACTTCGCTCATTGAGCGACCAGCTCCAAATGTATGATCAACTGACTGCCACCATGCAGCAAGAAATTGATCAATTGCGCGTAGCCGTTAAACGCAACGGCTGACCCTCGCGCCGACTGCCAGGTTGGGCACTAGTCAGCAGGCGTCTCAGGCCAGACTGAGTTCCAGCGCGGCCAGTTGCTCGGCGGCCTCATAGGCCTGCAGCGCCTCGATTACATCGCCCAAGTCGCCTTCCATGATCTGTAGCAGCTTGTACAGCGTCAGGTTGATGCGGTGATCGGTAAGTCGCCCCTGCGGGAAGTTGTAGGTGCGGATGCGGTCGCTGCGGTCGCCGCTGCCGACCAGGCTCTTGCGCTCGGCGGCGTCCTTGGCGGCACGCTCACTGCGTTCCTTCTCGTGGATGCGTGCGGTCAGCACCTTCAGAGCCTGGGCCTTGTTGCTGTGCTGGCTGCGTCCGTCCTGACACTCGGCCACGATGCCGGTGGGCAAGTGGGTGATGCGCACGGCCGAGTCGGTCTTGTTGATGTGTTGGCCACCGGCGCCGCTGGCGCGGTAGGTGTCGATGCGCAGATCCGACGGGTTGATCTTGATCGCCTCGGCCTCGTCCTGCTCGGCCAGCACGGCGATGGTGCAGGCGCTGGTGTGGATACGGCCCTGTGTCTCGGTAGTGGGCACGCGTTGTACGCGGTGTCCACCCGACTCGAACTTGAGCGCACCATAGGCGCCGGTGCCATTGTGGTGGCCTTCCATGCGCACTACGACTTCCTTGTAGCCACCCAACTCGCTTTGCGACTCACTGACGATCTCGGTCTTCCAGCCGCAGCGGTCGGCGTAACGCATGTACATACGCAGCAGGTCGCCCGCAAACAGGGCCGACTCGTCGCCACCGGTGCCGGCGCGAATTTCCACAAAGGCGGGGCGCGCATCGTCCGGGTCCTTGGGCAGCAACATGCGTTGCAGTTCGCCTTCGAGTTGGGCCAGTTCGGCCGTGGCCGAGGTGATTTCTTCCTCCGCCATGTCCGCCATGTCAGGGTCAGAGCGCATCTCCTGCGCACCCACTAAATCGGACTCGCGCTGCTGGTAGCGTGCCCATCGTGAGGCCACTGCCGCCACATCGGTGTGTTCGCGCGAGAGCTTGAGGAACTGCTCCATGTCTTTCATGATGTCCTCGCGGGACAGCAAAAACTCCAGCTCGGCCTGTCGGTCGGTGTAGCGGGCAAGCTGTTGACGAAAAAATGCTTTCATAGGCCACCAAATCTATCTACAAAACCGTGAAAAGTGAGTCTATTCCCCCCCCCAACGTGCCAAAGCGCGTGTACTTCTTCACTCAAAAGACGCGCCCAAATGGGGCTGTTAGCTCCCTCTTCCACCCGGCGGGGTGGGAGAGGGCGGGGGGAGAGAGGGGGAAATAAAAAAGGGGAAAGAAGGCTGGAAAAACCCCAGCTAACGCTCATTGCGCAGAAAGAAGTGCTGAATTGCCGTGCTGGCACGTTCGCGTGCAGATGCATCACCGGCCCGCAGTTCTGCCATCGCACCATGCAGCATTTTTTGAGTCAAACCTCTGGAAAGCGCTTCCAGAACGGCGTCCACCGGTTCGCCCTTGGCAATCATTTTGCGGGCGCGGGCCAGTTCAGCCGCGCGCCAGGCATCGGCCTGGGCGTTGAGCTGCTGGATCAGCGGCACGCTGCCACGTTGGTCGACCCAATGCAGAAAGCTCTGCACACCGGCGTCCACAATGGCTTCAGCCTGAGCTACAGCGGCCTGTCGACTGGCCTGTGCGGTCTGCACCACGCCGGCCAAATCGTCCACGGTGTACAGGTACACGTCTTCCAGTGACTTGACTTCGAACTCGATGTCGCGCGGCACCGCCAGGTCGACCATGAACATGGGGCGGCGGCGGCGCTTTTTAATAGCCCGTTCGACCGCGCCCAGTCCAATGATAGGTAGTGTGCTGGCAGTGCAGCTGATGACCGCATCAAACTCGTGCAGGCGGTCGGGTAGGTCGCCCAGTCGCATCACTTCACCGCCAAAGCGGCTGGCCAGTTTTTCGCCCCGTTCCAGCGTGCGGTTGGCTATGGCTATTGACTTCGGATTTTTGGCGGCGAAGTGGGTGGCGCACAGCTCGATCATTTCACCTGCTCCGACGAACAGCACGTTGACCTGGCCCAGGTCTTCAAACAGGTTGCCAGCCAGTCGCACGGCTGCAGCGGCCATGCTGATGGAGTGGGCCCCGATTTCGGTGGAGGTGCGCACCTCTTTCGCAACCGCAAAAGAGCGTTGGAACAACTGCGATAGCGTGGTACCCAGGGCGCCAGCTGCTTCGGCCGCGCGCACAGCGTCTTTGAGTTGGCCCAAAATCTGGGGTTCGCCCAGCACCATGGAGTCCAGGCCGCTGGCCACCCGGAAAGCATGGCGTGCGGCAAGGCCGTCTTGCAGGCTGTAGGTGTGGGTGCGAAGGGCGTCGGCGGAAATGCCGGCCGATTGAGCCAGCCAGCCTAAAGTGGGTTCCAGTTCGGAGTGTTCGCCAGCACAGTAAATTTCAGTGCGGTTACAGGTGGACACAATCGCGGCTTCCGGCATGCGGTTGAGCGACTGGCGCAAGCCGTGCAAATGTGGCGCAATCTGGTCCATGGCGAACGCAAAGCGACCGCGCACGTCCAGCGGCGCGGTGGTGTGGTTGATGCCTAAGGTCCAGACTGCCATGGTTTCTTTTGTTGCAACCGGTCAAGGTTGCCGGTGTGATTTAACTCCGATTATAAAATCGCCAACACTTGAACCAACCGTGAGGCCCTTTGGGCCCGACTGCATGGGCCCACTGGACCAAATCTATCACCTCGCCAATTTTCTGGCGCCTTCCTTTGCGGTGGCCGTTGCGCTGGCTCTGGTTGGCCCCCTGTTCATAAAGAATAGCAGTGTAGCCCCCGGATTTACTGCGCAGGCAGCTATCAACTTTGTAGCGGGAGCAGCCGCCCTGGTTTTTGGACTGTGGTTTTTCGGACGGGATGGCAAGATGGCCAGCTATGCCGCTTTGTTGGTGGTGGCGGCCACGAGTCAGTGGGCGGGTGGACGCGGTTGGCGTTGAACTCCGAGGTTCAGACCCGTTTTATACCGGACTGAACAGGTCCACCCGGTCGGTGATGATGCCGTCGGTGCCCAGATCGATCAACCGTTGTGCGGCCCATTCATCGTTGACTGTGTAGCTCAGGGTGCGAAAACCTCCACTCTGCGCCTGCTTTACGCTGCTGCGGTCCCACAAGGCATGGTTGCAGACGATGGCTTTGCAGTCCAGCTTTAAGGCGGTCTCCAGCCAGCCCGTCCATAGCGTGTCCAGTAGCAGGCCGCGCGGCAACTCGGGTTGCGTCTCCATGGCACCACGCAGGGCGTCGGGTTCAAACGAAGTCAGCAGTGGCGGCACGGCCTGCCCGGCCCACACCCGGGCGGCGTGCCGCGCCACTACTTCGCCTGTGTGCTGGGCCGTATTGGGTGTCGGCTTGATTTCAATATTCAGGCAATAGCCGTTGCGGATGCAAAAGGCCGCAACAGCATCGAGCGTGGGCAGGGGTTCTCCGGCGAAGGTTCGGCTGTGCCAGCCGCCCGCATCCAGCCGCGCAAGCTGACCCCAGGGCCAGTCTCCGCCCACCAGACTGGTGGTGTTTGCTCCTGAATCAGGAGCGCCTTGCGCATATTCTACGGGGGCTAGAAGTACTTTTGATGCATTGGTGGTGCGCTGCAGGGTGGCGTCGTGCATCAGAAAGGGCACGCCATCGTTGCTGAGCTTTACATCGCACTCGAACATGCGGTAGCCGTGTTGGCCACCCACGCGAAAGGCTGCCAATGTGTTCTCGGGCGCCAGCTTGCCGGCTCCACGGTGGGCAATC
>CAIYDK010000405.1 GCA_903924955.1 uncultured beta proteobacterium
ATGCCCCAGGGCGAAATGCGCTCGGGCATGGGCGCGGCAGCCTTGCCGGTCACCGCAAACTGCATCATGTGCTGGGCCACCAGAAAGATATTGTTTTCGAACAATGCCGACTGCACTTCCTGACCCTTGCCGGTCTGCGCACGTTGCATCAGGGCCGCCATGGTGCCTATGGCGCCAAACATTCCCCCCATGATGTCGTTCACACTGGAGCCGGCCCGCAGCGGGTCGCCGGGTCGCCCGGTCATATAGGCCAGGCCGCCCATCATCTGCACCACCTCATCCAGCGCAGTCCGGTGGTCGTAGGGGCCTGGCAGAAAGCCCTTGTGGCTAACGTAAATCAGTCGCTCATCCGTGTGGCGCAGCGAAGCATAGTCCAGCCCCAGCTTTTGCATGGTCTCGGTCTTGAAGTTTTCACTCACAACATCAGCGGTGGCGATCAACCGCAAAATCACTTCCCGCCCCTTTTCGCTGTGCAGATCAATTGCCAGGCTCTTCTTGTTGCGGTTGAACAAAGGGTAAAACCCGGCGCCCGAGCCCAGCAGCTTGCGCGTGCTGTCGCCCGCCAGCGGCTCGACCTTGATAACATCGGCACCCAGGTCGGCCAGTACCATGCCGCAAGTGGGACCCATGACCATGTGGGTGAACTCCACCACGCGAACCCCATGCAGGGGAAGGGGTTTCGGGTCAGGGGTGGCTGGCGGCATTACATTCATTTTTGTCACAAATAGATTGATAATTACCCATATAGTATTCTCATTGAGTATGGAATACAGTATCTGACATCCGCTACGACCATTGGAAAGGCTCCCTCATGTCTACCCCGTCCACTCCACGCACCCAGGCCAAGGGCCTGCAAGTTGCCACCGTCCTGCACCAGTTCATTGAAGACAAAGTCCTGCCCGGAACCGGCGTATCGCCCGATGCATTCTGGACCGGTTTTGACGCGCTGGTGACCGACCTCGCTCCCAAAAACGGGGCCCTGCTCGCCGAGCGCGACCGCCTGCAAACCGAGATGGACACCTGGCACAAGGCCAACCCCGGCCCCATCGCTGACATGCCAGCCTACCGTGCCCACCTTGAAAAGATTGGCTACCTGGTCGAGAGCCCCAAAAAGGCCAAGATCAACACGTTTAATGTCGACGCTGAACTGGCCAGGCAAGCTGGCCCCCAGTTGGTGGTACCCATCACCAACGCCCGCTACGCACTGAACGCCGCCAACGCCCGCTGGGGCAGCCTTTACGACGCGCTGTACGGAACCGACGTCATCTCCGAAGACAAGGGCTGCGAAAAAGTGGGTCCCAAGGGCTACAACCCCAAGCGCGGCAAAAAAGTGATTGAATACGCACGCAACGTGCTGGACCGCACTGCACCGCTGAAAAAGGGCTCGCATGTAGGCTCCACCGGATACCGCGTCAACAAGGATGGCCAGTTGGTCGTCGCCCTGAAAGACGGCGGCACCTCCAAACTGCAGGACAACAGCCAGTTCATCGGCTTCCAGGGTGAAGCCAAGAGCCCCACTTCCGTGCTGCTGCAGCACAACGGCCTGCACATTGACGTCATCATCAACCGCGCTACACCCATCGGCAAGACGGACGCCGCCGGTGTCGCCGACCTGGTAGTGGAAGCCGCACTCAGCACCATCCTGGACCTGGAAGACTCCGTGGCCGTGGTGGACGCCGATGACAAGGTTCTGGCCTATGGCAATTGGTTAGGCATTCTGCAAGCCACGCTGGTGGAGAGCTTCGAGAAGGGTGGCAAGACGCTGACCCGTGGCCTGAACGCCGACCGCGTTTACACGGCAGCCAACGGCAAAGGCAAAGTCACCCTGCATGGCCGATCACTGATGTTTGTGCGCAATGTGGGCCACCTGATGACCAACCCGGCCATCCTGTACACCGCCCGGGACGGCAGCACGCAAGAAATCCCTGAAGGCATTCTGGACGCCGTGGTCACCACTACCATCGCCATGCATGACTTGCAGCGCACCAAGAAGGACGCCATCCGCAACTCGCGCAAGGGCTCGGTCTACATCGTCAAACCCAAGATGCACGGCCCTGCCGAAGTTGGTTTTGCCGCAGAGTTATTCACCCGCGTTGAGAAGATGCTGGGCCTGGCCGACAGCACCGTCAAGCTCGGCATCATGGACGAAGAGCGCCGCACCAGCGTCAACCTGAAAGCCTGCATTGCCGCGGCCAGCAGCCGCGTGGCCTTTATCAACACCGGTTTTTTGGACCGCACCGGCGACGAAATGCACACCGCCATGCACGCGGGCCCCATGATTCGCAAGGGCGACATGAAGACCAGCGCCTGGATTGCCGCCTACGAGAAGAACAATGTCTTGGTCGGTTTGAGCTGCGGCCTGCGCGGCAAAGCACAAATCGGCAAGGGCATGTGGGCCATGCCCGACCTGATGAAGGGCATGATGGAGCAGAAGATTGCCCACCCTAAAGCCGGTGCCAACACCGCCTGGGTACCCAGCCCAACCGGCGCTACGTTGCACGCCCTGCACTACCACCAGGTGCTGGTAAGCGACATCCAGAAGGATCTGGAAAAGACCAACTACGAAAAGGCGCGCGACGGCATTCTGGCCAACCTGCTGCAAGTACCAGTTACCGCCACACCCAACTGGAGCGATGCCGAAAAGCAGCAAGAATTGGACAACAACGCGCAGGGCATTCTGGGCTACGTGGTGCGTTGGGTCGACCAGGGTGTTGGCTGCTCCAAGGTGCCCGATATTCACAACATCGGCCTGATGGAAGACCGTGCCACGTTGCGCATCTCCAGCCAGCACATGGCCAACTGGCTGCACCATGGCGTCGTCTCCGAAGCCCAAATCACCGAGACCTTTCAGCGCATGGCCGGGGTGGTGGACAAGCAAAACGCCGGTGACCCGCTGTACCAGCCGATGGCAGGTAACTTCGAGACCAGCATGGCCTACCAGGCGGCCTGTGATCTGGTCTTCAAGGGTCTGGCGCAACCCAGCGGCTACACCGAGCCGTTGCTGCACGCCTGGCGGCTGAAGGTCAAGGCCGCCTAAAGCGCACCATCACCCGTAAGCTGCTCCTGTTTTAGGAGCTGCTTACGCAGTGTGCACGGGGGCTACAGGCCAATTAGGCACCTTGGCTCATCCGGCGTTGTGAATCATCTGCCCGTCACGCGTGGCGGCACCCACCCGCACCAGGTCATCGATCAGTCCACAGACCCATGCGTGCATATCCGTTTGCTGGAAGTGCTTTTGGTGAATCTGCGCAAAGTAGCTTGTGCCCTGCGCCCAAGCGATCAGGCTGTCCCGCGGCTGGCTTTGCAACTCCAGCAGCTTGAACTTCAGCAGCACCTTGGCCGCATGCACGATGTGCCAGGAAGGGTTCTCGGTAAAGCTGCGCAGACGCGCGCGCGCGGCCGCAATGGACGCGCGCGCGCTGGTGAACACAGCGCCGTGCCCGGGAATCACCACAGCCGGTGCCAGCGCCTCAATCAGGTCCAGCGTCAAGCCCACTTCGTTGAACGCATCCACGCCTTCCAGTTCGGGGAACACCACGCCAAAACCACGCTCCCACAGCGCGTCCGCCGAGATCAATACACGGGAGAGCGGCTCAAACAGAATGACAGAGTGGGGGTCGTGGCCCGGCGCAGCATGCACCTGCCACAGCGTGTCCCCCAGTCGCACCTCGGCACCGCCTTGCAGCACCCCGTCAAAACCAAACTGGGGGCAGGTCTGACCGGTGGGCGTGTAGGTCAGCGCATCGGGGTTCCAGTCCTTCACAAACGCCGCGTGCCCCGGCGGAATAAGGGTTTTCAAGGCTGGATAGGCTTGCTGCAGGGCTGCGTTGCCGCCGCAATGGTCGCTGTGCAGGTGGGTGTTGAGCAGCAAGTCCAGCGGTCGCCCGCCCAGCGCGCAGGCCACCAGCGCAAGCGTCTGCGCCGAGTGGGTGCTGTAGCCGCTATCGACCAGCGCGCACGAATCTCGCCCGCAAATCAAAATGTTGTTCGATGAGAGCCAGCCCCGCTCAAAAACGGTGACACCGGCGGGAAGTGTGGGAATGGTCAATGGCATGGCACGAGTATCGCAGTCACCGGTGCACCCCAGTGCGCGGGCTGCAGATGTGTACCATCCAAGGCCTTGCTAACCAAAGTTGCGAGCGCCACCGCGCGGCGACCCCCGCCCTTATGAAAAAAGTATTTGATTTCTCATCCCAATCCATCCTGCAACTGGCGCAAGGCGATGTTGCCCGCGCCCTCGCGGAAGACGTGGGCACCGGCGACCTGACCGCCGGGCTGATTGACCCCAAGCAGCAGGCCCGCGCCCGCGTGCTGGCCCGAGAGAACGCCGTAGTCTGCGGCCAGGCCTGGGTGCAGGCCGCCATTCTGGCGCTGGACCCACAAGCCTTGATCACCTGGTACGTGCAGGACGGCGGACGTTGCGAGGCCAATCAGGTTGTCTTTGAGGTAGAAGGCCGCGCCCAGGCGCTGCTGACTGCCGAGCGCACCGCGCTGAACTTTTTGCAACTGCTCAGCGCCGTCGCGACCAAGACCGCCGCGTACGTCGCCACCGTGGCGGGCACCCGCGCAGCCATTGTGGACACCCGCAAGACATTGCCGGGCTTGCGCCTGGCACAGAAGTACGCTGTGCGCTGTGGGGGCGGCACCAACCACCGCATAGGCTTGCATGACGCCGTGCTGATCAAGGAAAACCACATTGCGGCGGCCGGTGGCATTACCCAGGTGCTGCTGCAGGCAGAGAAGATCGCGGCAGAAGCCGACTTTGTTGAGATCGAAGTGGAGACACTGGACCAACTCACACAGGCGCTGGAGTCCGGTGCCCGCATGGTTCTGCTGGACAACATGAGCCTGCCCACCTTGCACGAGGCGGTGCGGATCAACGCGGGCCGGGCGATTCTGGAAATTTCAGGCGGCGTCACGCTGCAGGGGTTACGCGCTCTGGCTGAAACCGGTGTGGACCGCATCTCCATCGGCGCACTGACCAAGGACGTTCAAGCCACCGATTACTCCATGCGCTTTGAAACTCTGGCAGGAGCGCAATGATGCAGAACACAAGCCCGGCGACGATTGAAGTTGACTACGAACAACCCGACTCCAGTCCCCCAGGCGAACCCAGTGTGTGCAGCACCCGCCACGCCTGGGCGCGCGTGCCCATGG
Organism: uncultured beta proteobacterium; assembly: GCA_903924955.1. Taxonomy (GTDB): domain Bacteria; phylum Pseudomonadota; class Gammaproteobacteria; order Burkholderiales; family Burkholderiaceae_C; genus Allorhodoferax. The sequence continues at coordinate 5,158 of CAIYDK010000405.1, forward strand.
AGCCCACACAGACCGAGCGCGCCGCATTGAAAGCCAAGATCCGCCGCCTGCTCAAGGAAAAGAACGCGGTCATGGTGTCGCATTACTACGTGCACCCTGATTTGCAGGACCTGGCCGAAGAAACCGGCGGTCTGGTCAGCGACTCACTGGAAATGGCCCGATTTGGGCGCGAGCATGCAGCACAAACGCTGGTGGTCTCTGGCGTGAAGTTCATGGGTGAAACCAGCAAAATTCTGTCGCCACACAAGACCGTTCTGATGCCCGACCTGGACGCCACCTGCTCGCTGGACCTGGGTTGCCCCACAGACGCATTCAGCGCCTTCTGTGACGCCCACCCGGACCGCACCGTAGTGGTCTACGCCAACACCAGTGCCGAGGTCAAAGCGCGTGCCGACTGGCTGGTCACCAGCAGCTGCGCGCTGGACATCGTGCGTGCGTTGAAGGATCAGGGCCAGAAGATCCTGTGGGCACCTGACCGCCATCTGGGTGGCTACATACAGCGCGAGACCGGCGCTGACATGGTGTTCTGGAACGGTGCCTGCATCGTGCACGACGAGTTCAAGGCTTTCGAGTTGGAGTCGCTGAAAAAGGAACACCCCAACGCCCGGGTGCTGGTGCACCCCGAGTCACCCGCTGACGTGGTGGCACTGGCCGATAGTGTGGGCTCCACCAGCGCCATCCTGAAGGCGGCGCGCGAGATGGATGCAACAGAATTCATCGTCGCCACCGACAACGGCATGATGCACAAGCTGCGCACTCTCAACCCCGGCAAGGTATTCATTGAAGCCCCCACAGCCGGCAACAGTGCCACGTGCAAGAGCTGCGCCCATTGCCCCTGGATGGCGATGAACGGCCTGGCCGACGTGGCCCGTGTTCTGGAAACCGGTGCCAACGCAATCCAGATCGACCCGGCGCTGGGCTTGCTGGCGCGCCGCCCCATTGACCGTATGCTGGCGTTTACCGCAGCACTGCGGGCAGGCCAATCGGTCGCTGCGCTCGTGCCCCACATCGGGGCCGCGTAAGCGCAAGGCCATTGATCAGGGTTAACCCGGCGCACCCCAAAACGATGCTCCGGCGCTGAAATGCCAGAGTACACTCGCCGCGTACCAGCCGTCGGATCACGGCACTGATACCAAGACGCAGTCTACGCAGATAGAAGTTAAGTTATGGGGATTTTCTCGCCATGCGGCCACTATTCTTTCAAAGGCATTCGCTCAAAACCCGCGTCACCCTGCTGACGCTGGCCCTGTTTGTGGTGGGCATCTGGGCCCTTGCTTTCTACGCCAGCCGCATGCTGCGTGACGACATGCAACGCATGTTGGGCGAGCAGCAGTTTTCCACCGTTTCGGTGCTGGCCCATGAAATAAACGACCGCCTGGAAGACCGCATGCAGGCACTGGAAACCGTTGCCAAGGATGCGGGGCCCGCCATGCTGGCCAACGGTGGCGCCTTGCAAGCCCTGCTGGTGCAGCGCCCGCTGTTGCAGCTGATGTTCAACGGTGGTGTTTTCGCGACCGGTATTGATGGTACGGCGATTGCCGACGTACCGCTGTCAGCCGGTCGAATCGGCACCAACTACTTCGACCGGGAGTCCGTTTCGATTCCACTCAAAGAAGGAAGAACGGTCATTGGCCGCCCGAACATTGGAAAAAAATTGGGGGCCCCGATATTTAGCATCACTGCACCCATACGCGACGGCAAGGGCAAAGTGATTGGCGTGCTTGTGGGAACCATCAACCTGGGAAAGCCCAACTTTCTCGACCAGATTGAGCAGAACCATTACGGAAAAACTGGTGGTTTTTTAGTCATCGCGCCACAGCACAATCAGTTTGTCACAGCCTTCGACAAGAGCCGTGCGATGCAGCCCTTGCCCGCACCCGGACTCAACGCCATGCACGACCGCTATATGCAAGGCTTTGAGGGCTTTGGGCTGGCAACCAATTCACGTGGCGTGCTAGAGCTATCAGCGGCCAAGCGCATTCCTGCGGCGGGCTGGTTCATCGCGGCCACGCTTCCCGCGCGAGAAGCATTTGCGCCGATTGACAGCCTGCTGCAGCGCCTGTTGGCGAGCGTCTTCATTTTTACTTTGGCAGCAGGGGCATTGGCGTGGTGGCTGATCAGCCGCGTGATGCGGCGCGAATTGGCACCCCTGCTTTCCGCCAGCCGTGCACTGACCCGGCAGGCCGCCGCCGGTCAGTCGCCACGGCCATTGCCCGTGGTGCAGCAGGACGAAATCGGCGAGATGTTTAGCGGCTTTAACCGCATGCTCCAAACATTGGCGCAACGCGAGGATGCATTGAAGAGCAGCGAAGAACGCTGGAAATTTGCCATTGAAGGCGCTGGCGACGGGCTGTGGGACTGGAATATCGCAAGCGGCAAGGCCTTTTACTCGCCCCGCTACAAGTCCCTGCTGGGCTTTTCCGAAGACGAAATTGGCGACACTGCGGACGAATGGATCAAGCGCATCCACCCGGACGATGTAACGGACGTGATGGCAGCGATGCAGCCTTACATGGACGGGTTGCCGGGCACTGCCACCATTGAATTTCGGATGTTGAGCAAAAGCGGCGACTGGCAATGGACGCTGGGGCGCGGCATGGTCATGGAGCGCGATGCGGATGGCAAAGCAACGCGCATGATCGGCACCAATTCCGACATCACTGCGCGCAAGCAATACGATGAAAAAGTCCAGCTGGCCGCCAGCGTTTTTAGCCATGCCCGCGAAGGCATCGCCATCACCAACGCGCATGGGATCATCATTGACATAAATGATGCCTTCACCCGCATCACCGGTTACAGCCGTGAGGAAGCTCTTGGCCGCAATCCCAACCTGCTGAGCTCCGGACGGCAAGACAAGGCGTTCTATGACAACTTGTGGCAGGCATTGCTGGATGAAGGTCACTGGAGCGGGGAGATCTGGAACCGGCGCAAAGATGGCGAAGTCTTCGCCGAGCTGCTGACCATCAGCGCCGTGCGCGACAAACAAGGCAAGACACAGCAGTATGTGGCGCTTTTTTCAGATATCACGGCACTCAAAGAGCACCAAAGCAAATTGGATCACATGGCACACTTTGATGCCCTCACTGGCCTGCCCAATCGCCTCCTGCTGGCCGACCGCCTGCAACAGGGGTTGGCGCAGGCAGCCCGACGGGACCAGACGCTGGCAGTGGTCTACCTGGACCTCGACGGTTTCAAGGCCGTCAATGACCGCCACGGCCACGAAATGGGCGACTCGCTGCTGATCGACCTGGCGGTCCGCATGAAACAAGTCCTGCGCGAGGGAGACACGCTGGCCCGAATCGGTGGCGATGAGTTTGTGGCGGTGCTCACCGATTTGACCGATTCGCAAGCCAGCGTGCCGCTGCTCAACCGGTTGCTGGCCGCCGCAGCCCAGCCGGTACCTGTGGGCAACGTCAGCCTTCAGGTGTCGGCCAGCCTGGGCGTGACCTTCTACCCGCAAACTCAGGAAGTTGCTGCCGATCAATTGCTTCGCCAAGCCGACCAGGCCATGTACCAGGCCAAAGTGGCAGGCAAG